>DAOSXE010000008.1 GCA_035380285.1 bacterium
GCCCCGGCGCCAGCACCGGCTCCGGGCCCGCCATCGCCCGCGCCTTGGCCAGGGCCGTTTCGCGGAGATCGTCCAATTTATCGACGGGGTCGTTCACGACCGGGTTTGCACCGGGTTTCGTACCTCAGCCTGAGTACGGTCCGGCAATAGAGTAAGGCATAGCGTAGAAAAATCAAAGGGTTATGGGTGGTCTTGGAGCTGCCGTGTTCGCGTTCGGTGTTGGAAAACGGTATCTCCAGGACGGAATGGCCGGCCAACTCGGCCCGGACCAGAAAATCGATGCAGTAATCCCCGTAGCTCCCCCGCAGGGGTATGGTCTTAAAGACGGATTTGCGGACCCGGAGGTAGCCGCTGGAGAGATCGCGGGTCCGGCAGCCGAGCAGACTGCCGGCGGTCCGGTTGAGGGTGACGCTGACGGCTTTGCGCAGGCGGGAGCGGCGTCCGTCGCTTCCGCCCGGGATATAACGGGAAGCGAGCACGATGTCGCTGCTTTCCGGTGCGGCCAGGAGCCGGGGGAGCAGGGAAGGCGGGTGGGAAAAATCCGCGTCCATCCAGACCACGGTGGAGTGCCTGGCCATGTCGATCCCGGCCCTCAGGGAGGCGGTCAGGCCGTGGTCTCTCATCCGGCGCAGGAGCCGCAGCTTCGGGGCCGCCAGCTCGATTCGGGAGACTTCCCGCCAGGTGCCGTCCGGGGAGTCGTCGTCGACCACGATGATCTCCGATTCGCGGTAAAGATGCCGCGCGATCTCCTGGATCAGCGGGCCGATGTTTTCGCGTTCGTTGTAGGTGGGAAGGATTATCGAAACCGGGCCTTTCATAAGCCGGTAACTTTAGGGAGGAACCGGCCCCGGTGTCAATTCGAGTTTTCTTCGCCGGGGTTTTGTCTTATTATTTCCGGTACGTTATGAAACATGTCAGATCGACAGCGCTGATTTTCTGTTCGATTTTCGCCGTTTCCGCCGCCGGGAAGGCCGCGGCGTCGACCATCAGCATCGTCGGCGATCTCGAATATCGGGACGGAGAAGCCGTGGTTACGGTGGTCAACCGGGGCGACGAAGAAGCCCGCAATCTGCAGGTGGAGGTTTCCTGCCTGGGGGTGAACCGGTTCGGGAAGCTCGTGCCGTCGCTCCCTTCCGGAGAGGGGATCAAGGAACGGTTCGATTTCGCCGCCGCCGCCGCCCCGCTCCCCGGAATGTACCCCATTCTCGCCCGCATCCGTTATTCGGACGCCAACGGGTACCCTTTCGCCGCTCTCATCCAGGAGCTGGTTCAGACCGGAGAGGGGAGAAGGGATTCCAGCGTCTACCTTTCCGGTTCGTCCCTCGATCTGGCCGGCGCCGGGGAGATCCAGGTCCGGCTCGCCAACCGGGGCAGTGCCCCACGCCGCTTCCGGGTGGAGTTGGCCCTGGCTCCGGAGTTCGGGGTCGAATCCCCGGTCCGGGAGATCGAGCTTCCCTCCGGTGAAGAGGCGCTGCTCGAATTCCCCGTGCGCACTATGTCCGCCCTTCCCGGAAGCGTTTATCCGTACTACCTCACCGCGGAATACGAGGAAAACGGTTTCCATTACTGCGCCGACGCCCGGGGCCGCGTGATCGTCCATTCACCCCGGGGGGGCGGCCGTTTGTTCTTCTGGGCGGCTTCGGCGGCGGTGCTGGGGGCGGTCCTGATCTTCCTGATCGTGATCGTCCGCCGCGCCGGGAGAGCGGGGAAGGGCGCCTCCGGTGTCTGATCGGATCCGGCTCGGGCGCCTGTTCTCCGGGCTGCTCGTCGCCGGTATCGTCGTTTTGCTGGCCGCGAACATCGCTTCCAACTGGGAAGAGCTGCGGAAGTACGCGGCGGAGGGGAATCTGCGGTTTTCCCCTACCGACCTGGCGTTGTCGGGTGCGTGCTTCGTTCTCGGGTTCGCGGCGCTCGTCCAGGGATGGCGCCTCGTGGTCCGGGCCCTGGGCGCGGAGATCGGTTATCCGGGGGCGTTCCGGGTGGTGGTCCAGTCGTCGATGGGCCGGTATATCCCGGGAAAGATCTGGGCGGCGGCGGGTCTGGTCTATCTGGGCCGTCGCCGGGGCGTGCCCGTCGCCGCCGGCGCCGCCGGCGCGGTTATCTCCACGGTTCTGGTGGTCATGGCGGGGCTGATCTGTTCCCTCCCGCGTTTTCTGCCCCTGGTCCCCGCTCCCTGGAACGTTCTGCTGCCGGCCGCGGCCTTCTTCCTGGCGGCGGCGCTTCTTCATCCCCGTGTCCTGGCCGCCGCCGTCGACCGGCTGAGCCGGGCCGCCGGCCGGGGCGGGTGCGGCGTTTCCTACCGCTATGGAGCCCTGGGGTCCGCCGTGCCCTTCTACCTCATCTTCTGGATCGGGCTCGGCGCCGGGTTCGTTTTCTCTCTGCGGGGAATCGGTCTCTCCCCCGCTCCCGCCGCGTCCGCCTCCGCGTACGCCTTCGCGTATGCCGGAGGGGTTCTGGCGTTCCCGGCCCCGGGAGGGGTGGGCGTCAGGGAAGGCCTGCTGGCCCTGGGCTTGAAGGGGCTCGTTTCCCCGGCCCTGGCCGCGGCCGTCGGCGTCTATGCCCGCCTCTGGTCCACGGTTCTGGAAGCGCTCCTCTTCGGTTGTTCCTTTCTCGTCGGCCGCCGTTCCGGGGTTGGGATTGACTGCGCCGCCGAAAATATGCCAGCATCCCATAATCATGACGGATAACGCGATGAAGTTGTCGGTCATCATCCCCGCGCATAACGAGGAAGAGAATATCGTTCCTCTTCTGGAAGCCCTCGAGTCCATGTTCGCCGAGTCGGGGCTCGAAGGGGAAACGATCGTCATCGACGACGGGTCCACCGACGCCACGCTGCAGCGTTTGGAGGAAGGCGGCCGGAACCGGCCCTTCCTCCGGGTGGTGCGTCACCTCCGTCGCCGGGGCATTACCGCCGCTCTCGAGACCGGTTTCGCCGCCGCCCGGGGCGAGGTTCTGGTCTTCTACCCCGCCGATCTGCAGTATCACCCCCGGGACATACCCTCCCTGGTGGCTCGGGTGGACGAAGGCTACGATATCGTCACCGGCTGGAGGCAGGGGAAATACGGGAAAAAACGGGTGGTCTCCTCGATATACAACCGGCTCTCCCGGATCTTCTTCAAGGTCTCCGTCCACGACCTCAACGGAGTCAAGGCCTTCCGCCGCGAGGTTGTCGCCGATCTCCAGTTTCAACCGGATTGGCACCGGTACCTGGTGGTGTTGGCCGCTTCCCGGGGGTGGACGGTCAGCGAGGTCAAGGTTCCCCTCTACCCCCGCCGTCACGGCAGCTCCAAGTTCAAGTCCGATAGGGTATTGCGCGCGTTCTGGGATTTCGTGGTGGTGCTCTTCGTGGTTAAATTCAGCCAGAAGCCGATGGTTTTGTTCGGAAACCTCGGCCTGATTTTCATCGGCATCGGAATGGCTCTTTCCGTCTACCTCTCTTACCTGCATTTCCTCGGGCAGAAGATCGGAGACCGCCCCCTGCTGTTGTTGGCCATTCTCCTGCTGGTAACCGGGATCCAGTTCTTCGCCCTGGGTCTTCTCGGAGAATTGATCGGCCGCCGCCGCGGCCGCCAGGACTGATCCCGACGGTCAAGCGGGATTGAGGAATTCGTGCCGCCTGCCGGCGGGGGACGGAAGAAACAAGATGGACCGACTGCGTTACCCGATCGCCGTTCTTATGGTGGCGGCGGCGGTGATTTTCTCCCTCTACATTCTCTCCCCGATTCTGGATCCCGGGTACAGCGCGGGGGGGGACGATCCGGTCCATATCTCCTACGATCTGGAGTTGAAAAAGATCCTGGAGGAGGAGGGGAAAGTCTTCGGATGGTCCTATCTTTATGGAACGGGCGCCCCCATCTTCATCTTCCGCCCCCCCGGTTTTTACCTGGCTTCGGTCCTTCTCCACGAGGGATCGCTGGGAATGATCCCGCTGGAGACGGGCCACAAGGCCGTCTATCTGCTGGCCCTGGCCCTCTTCCCCGTGGCGGTTTTTTACCTTATGCGCCGGTTCGATTTCCCCCCCCTGGCCTGCGCCGGCGCCGCGCTTTTTTCCCTGGGCCCGGTCAGCACCTGGGGCCACACCATCGATGCCTATTTCGATCTGGGCCTGGCCAAACAGGCGTTGGCGCTGCTGTTCGTGCCCTTCACCCTGGGGAAGGCTCACGGGGTCATGCGTCGCGGCGACGCCGTCTTTACGGGCTCCGTCCTCTTCGGCATTACCTTCCTCAACCACCCCTACATGGCCATGAGCGTCGCCTGGCTGATCGGCTTGTACCTCGTCCTCCATCTCTTCTCCTTTTCCCTGCGGGAGACGGTCCGGGCCGCGGCGCGGGCCGCGGTCATGATGGCGGTGGGCCTGCTGCTGATCTCGTTCTGGCTCGTCCCCTTTTATTCCTCGCCCGAAATCCACCCCACGACCGGCTACCTCTCCCAGAGTCGTCACGGATTTTCGGTCATGACGGACACGGCGGCGGGAGTTCTCGATCATTTTTTCGACGGGTCGCTCTTCGATTCCCCCAACCCGGAACCGTTCGGTGCGGGCTCGGTCTGGGCCTGGAGGGACAACTCCGGCACCGGGCGCTGGCCGGCGCTGACCTGGGCCTGTCTCGTCGGCCTGGTTTTCCTCCTCCTCGGCTTCCGCTATTTCGGGAACCTCTTTTTCCTGTGCGGGTTCGTTTTTTCCCTGCTGGTGTTCATGGGGCCGGACGACCTTCCGGTGCTGCGGTCGATCCCTTTCCAGGAGCAGTTTCAGTACATTCACTGGATCCCGGTCCCGGAGTTGTTCTGCGTCTGCAGCGCCGGTTTCGGGCTCTACTCTCTGGCCGCTCTGGGCGCTGCCGGGGCGCGGGCCCTGGCGGGGGGGCGGGGACGATGGCCGAGCGCCGTGTTCTGGGTTTCGGGGGCGGTTCTGGTGGGAGTCTTCGCGGGACCGGTCTGGAAGGATCGGCTGGAGTGGGGGGGGCGCAAGGTCCGGACCCGGGATTTCGAGACCAGAGGCGGCGTGCAGACACCCTTCAGCCTGCGGTCCCCCCCCAACCTGGAGTTCCAGCGCTGTCTCGATCTTCTGGGGGGAACCGCGCCCTTCAGCCGGTTTTACGCTTCCCCCACCTCGATCCGGTCCGGACAGGAGATCTTTTATTTCACGGTCGCTCCGGCCCTGTCGGGGCGCACCGACGTCATTTCTCCGCTCTTCAGCGGGTTGATGGGGGGGTGGAACCGGATCATCGGCTCCACCATCCGCCGGGACCTCTGGAGCAGCCGCAACCTGGTCGACCTGCTCAATATCCAGATGACGCTTACCCATCGGGACAACCTGGAAAAATTCGAGCCCGAACCGGAATTCATGGAAACCGCGTTTTCCGGGAATATCTGGGTGGCGCGGAACGTGACCGACCCCCCGGGAGCATTCGGGTTCACCGGGTCCCGGCCGGTCCTGGCTTACCTGGGGTACCGCGATTGGGAACGGACCATGGAGAGTTGGATCCGCTATTTCCGCGACCTTCCCCGGCCGGAGCGGGCGGCGTACGTTCTCCGCGCCCCCGCGGGGGCCGATCCCGGCGAGGTCGAGGGGGTCCCCGTGGGGGAATTTTCGGCTCTGCTGGTGGCGGGCGGCACGGCCTGGGATACGCCCGCCGCCCGCGGTCTGCTGGCTCGCGCCCGGGACAACGGGTTGGAAATCTTCGCCTTGTCCCCGATTCCGGGCGATCCGGCCGGCGTAACGGCAACCGACCCCGACGGCATCCCCTTCGCCCGGTTCGAGGCGCCCCCGGTAGCCTGGAACCGGGAACGGGTCGAGGAAGAGCGCGAGCGGCATCTTGTCGCCTTCGACTGCGCCGGTCCCGGCTGGCTCTACCTTAAAACCGCCTACTATCGGGGGTGGCGCGCCTCTCTGAACGGGCAGCGCGCCCCGGTCTTCTGTCTCAGTCCCGGTTATGACGCGGTCAGGGTGGGGCCCGGCGCGTCCGAACTGGTATTCGCGTATGCCGGAGCCAACCATGCCGGCCTGGGCTACCTGGTTTCGGGTCTGGCCCTGCTGGGCGGGATCGTTTCTCTGGCCCGGAGGCGTCGGCGGTGAACGCGCCGGAACTCCAGCGCCGCGACCGCGGCCGCCACCCCTTCCTGATGGCGCTGCCGATCGTCTTTCTGGTCGGATTTCTTCTCCGGCTGTACTGGCTGGAGAGCGGGCTGAAGATCCCGATTCCGATAAAGCCTCTGGCGGGGGCCGTGACCGACACCAGCCTCTTCCTCTATTGGAACCCGGTCCCCGGAGAATCGGTCCGTTACGACGTTCAGGTCGACGGAACCTCCGCCCGTTTTCAGAACCTGCTCTATGAATGGAAGGGCACGCCCGAAAACAAGCTCAAAATCAGGGAGGCTTTTCCTTCCGGCGCCGAACTGTGGTGGAGGGTGCGCAGCGCGCGCGGGAACAAGGCCAGCCCCTGGAGCCGCGCGATTTCTTTCCGGACCGCGGGTTCTCCTCTGCCCCCGCAACCGTCGCTGGAGATAACGGCCGTCGACCCGACGGCTTCGGGACTGGAGGTGGCGGGCCGGGCTTCGCTCCCGGACGGAACCGTGGTGTACATGCAGGTGGCCGACCCCGTGGACCGGGCTTCGCTGTACCGTCTGCGGGCGCGGATCGACCGGGACGGATTCCGGCAACAGCTCCCCGTGCCCCAGGGGTACGAGGGGAAAAAGCTGCTGGTCTCCGTCTCGACCTGGGCCGAGCAGCTCTACCCGGTTACGGAGACCCTGGGTGAACGGGGAGAGGCGCTGGCCCGTCGCTCTTCCGGTCCCGGGACGGTTCTCCCCGCGCTCCGGGTCTCCGCCGACCTTCCCCGGGAAGCGTCCTCGGCGTCGTCCGCCTCCTCCCGCCGTCGGTTTTCGGATTATTATCTCTCCCTCGACGTCAGGAAGGAGGAGGGGGAACTCGTTCTTTTCGGGGGGACCAATCTTCCGGAGGGGGTTCTTCTCACCGCCGCCGCCGCCCGCGTCCCCAACGGACCGCCGGCTTTCTCCAACGCCGTTCCCGTAAAGTCGGGGCGCTTTTACGCCCGCCTTAAGAGCCGCGCGGGAGAGCCGCCGCTCGGGGAGGCGGATTGGCGCGCGGAGGTCGTTTTCGATCCCCGTTTCCCCTCTTCGAACGGACCCCTGACGGATATCGACCGTCTCCCGGCCTCCGGCGAAAATACGGGCTACACCATCGGCGACGAGCGGCTGTTCGAACCGGGCGGCGAAGACTTGACCGATCCCCGCGCGGATGATGTAAACTAACGCCATGTTTTCGACCCGGATTTCCGGGAGGAGAAAGTATGAACATTCACCCAACCGCGATCGTCTCCGCCGACGCCGAGATCGACTCCGGAGTGGAGATCGGTCCCTATGCCGTAGTGGAAGCGGGAGTTTCCATCGCCTCGGGAACCAGGGTTTTCCCCCATGCTTTCCTCACCGGCCGTACCAGTATCGGGCCGGACAACGCCATTCATCCTTTCGCGGTCGTCGGCCATGCTCCCCAGGACCTTTCCTACCGGGGCGAAGATACCACCCTCGTCATCGGCGCGCGCAACACCATCCGCGAAGGCGCCTCCATCCACCGGGGCACCCCCGGCGGCGGGACGGTCATCGGCAACGACAATTTCATTATGGGTTATTCCCATATCGGGCACGACTGCCGTTTCGGGGACCGTGTTATTCTGGCCAACGGCGCGCTGGTCGCCGGCCATGTTCATATCGCCGACGGGGTTTTCGTTTCCGGGAACGTCACCATCCACCAGTTCGTCCGGATCGGCCGTCACGCCATGCTCGGGGGCCTTTCCGCCTACAGCAAGGACGTCCCTCCGTTCTGCACGGGGCACTCCGGGGTCCTCAACCAGGTGGCGGGCCTCAATGTCGTGGGCCTGCGCCGCGCCGGGTTCAGCCCCGCCGAGCGCGGCGAAATAAAGCGCGTATTCCGGACGGTTTATCTGATCGGTCTCGCCGTCGGCGCCGCGCTGGAAAAATTGGAGAAGGAAAACCTGGGCCCCCACGCCCGGCACATGGTCGAATTCATCAAAGCCTCCCAGCGGGGCATCTGCCGTTATTCCGGGGAAATCTGAACAGAAGGATGGAGCCATGGAAAGAATAATCAGTTTGATCGGAATGCTGGTCCTGGTTCTGGTGGCATTCTTCATGTCCGACAACAAACGCCGGATCAGCTTCCGCATCGTCGTTCTCGGGATCATGCTCCAGGTCGCCTTCGCCTTCGTCATCCTCCCCAACAGCCCGCTCAACCATTGGTTCAAAGCGGGCTTGGGGATGCGGGAGGCCCCCGGAGAATGGTTCTTCGCCAAGATGAACGACGTCGTCATCCGCCTTCTGGGTTTCGCCGAGGAAGGCGCCCGGTTTCTCTTCGGGAACCTGGTCAACAATAACGTGCCCGTGGCCTCCGGCGAGGTCGGCAACGGCCCCGCCTCCGCCGTCGTCGGCCGGGTGGCGGTGGTGGGGTCGTATTTCGCCTTCAACGTGCTTCCCACCATCATTTTCTTCTCCTCGCTCATGTCCGTGCTCTACTACCTGGGGATCATGCAGAAGGTGGTCGCGTTCTTCGCCCGGATCATGGAAAAGACCCTGGGCACCAGCGGCGCCGAGACCCTGTCGGCGTCGGCCAACATTTTCGTGGGCCAGACCGAAGCGCCTCTGGTGGTGCGGCCCTACGTCAACGAGATGACCTTGTCCGAATTGATGGTGGTCATGGTCGGGGGATTCGCCACCGTGGCCGGGGGGGTGATGGCGGCCTACGTGGGGATGCTCAAGGATTATTTTCCCAGCATCGCCGGCCATCTCATCTCCGCCAGCATCATGTCGGCGCCGGCCGGCATCGTCATGGCCAAGCTGATGATCCCCGAAACCGGAGAACCCAAGACCATGGGGGGGATCCGGATCAAGCTTCCCAAGACCAACGTCAACATCATCGACGCCGCGGCGTCGGGCGCCTCCACCGGCCTGCAGCTCGCCCTCAACGTCGGAGCCATGCTTCTGGCCTTCATCGCGCTTATCGCCCTCCTCAATTTCATGATCGGCCTGGCGGGTGAAGGGATCGGGGCCCTGACGGGGAGAGGAGGGGCCCGGATCAGCCTGGCCGAAGGGCTGCCCCCGGGGGTCGACGCTCGGCCCGGGGATATCGTCGTCGTCTCCGACGGGGACCGCGAAGTCGGCGAATGGCGGATCGCGGAAGTCGAGGGAAAAGAGATTTCGGTGGAGACGGATATCCCCGAGGATTTTTCGGGGTGCTCCTACCGGTTGATCGACGGCGATACCGGGGCCGTGACCGGGCAAGGCCGCGGTGCCTCGGGCCGTTCGGCGTTTCACCTCAGCCTGGAGATCATCCTGGGGTGGATTTTCGCTCCGGTGGCCTGGATCATGGGCGTCCCCTGGAGCGATTGCCAGGTGATCGGCAGGCTGCTGGGGGAGAAGATGGCGATCAACGAATTCGTGGCATATTTCAATCTGACCCAGATTCTGGCCCAGGCCCGGGAAGGGCTCCGGCCCATGCTCCAGGAGCGCAGCGTCATCATCGCCACCTACGCTCTGTGCGGCTTCGCCAACTTCAGTTCCATCGCCATCCAGCTGGGGGGAATCGGCGGCATCGCCCCCGACCGGCGCCACGATCTGGCCCGGATCGGGTTCCGGGCGATGATCGGGGGCACGCTGGCGGCGTTCATGACCGGCACGATCGCCGGGATATTCGTCTGAGGCCGCCGGTACCGGTACGACCGCCGATGAAAGCCGCCCGGTCGATCAGGGGAGCCGACGCCCGCGGGGGGGGGCAACGACCGCCGGCCGGGGGTTTACCGCCGGCGACGGCAGGCTATCTTCTCGTGGCCGCCAGCTTTTTCTTTTTCCCGGGTTCGTACCTCTCCCCCTTCCGCCAGTTTCTCTGGTGGCTGGACGCCGGCGCCCCCCCCCGGGTTTTCCCCGCCTCCTATCTGGCGGTCGGTTTCGCCCTGGTTTTCCTCTATCCCTATCTTTGGGCCCTGGGCCGGGGCGTGGCCGCCCTGGCCGGATCGAGGAACCTGGCCCGGACGGTCGACCTGGCGCTGCACGGGGCCGGGGCCGCGGTCATGCTCGCGCTCTCCCTGGTCATGATCGTGTATCGCGACGGCTTCGTCGCGCTCCCGGTGCTGATCGGGGTGGGGGCGCTCGCCCCGATCCTCTTCCTCCTGACCGCGGCCGCCTGGCGGCGCGTTCCGGGAAACGCCGGTTTTCTGACCGGCCCGGGCTGGATGGGGCTGTTCCTGCTGCTGCAGCTGGGCGTCGCCCGGGCGGTGTCGGGAGAGGGGGAGCCCGGTTGGGGCTATCTGCTCGGCGCCTTGGGGTCGGCGGATGTCGTGGCCGGCGGCTGCTTGTTCTGGAAAAGGGGGGGGCGATGAGCGAGCGCGTCCGACGTCCCGCGGTCTCTCTGGCCATGCTCTTTTACAACGAGGAGGAGTGCGTCCGCCGCGTCGTGGAAGCGATGAGGAAAGCCCTGTCGGAGGAAGGGCTGGATTTTCAGCTGCTGCCCGTCGACAACGGTTCCACCGACGCCACCCCCGGGATCATCGCCGAACTGGCGGCGGACGATCCCCGGATCAAGGTGGTTACGGTCGAGAAAAACCGCGGTTACGGCTGGGGCATCATCAAGGGGCTGGCCGCCGCGGACGGGGAGTGGATCGGGTACATGGACGGCGACGGCCAGATCGAGCCCGAAGCGTTTTTACGGCTGGCCCGCTTCCGCGGCGCCGGGTATGATATGGTCAAAATCAGAAGGGCCGGCCGTCAGGACGGGTGGCTGCGGGGCGTGGTTTCGGACGTTTACGTCATGGTGGTATGTCTGCTGTTCGATCTTCCGTTTTACGACGTCAACGCCAAGCCGCGCCTGATGCGCCGGGAATGGCTGGAAAAACTGGATCTGAACTCGAAGGACTGGTTTCTGGACGCCGAGATGCTGATCAAGGCCCGGGAATTGGGGATGACCGTCGGCGAGATCAAGGCGGCCTTCCTCAAGCGGAAACAGGGCCTGTCCAACGTCAGGGTAGGCACGGTCGGGGAATTTCTCGGCAATATCGCGCGCTATCGCTGGGGAGGAACATTAAGGATATGGAGAAAAAAGACGGGATTAAGGTAGTCATCCTCTGCGGCGGCCGGGGGACCAGGTTGGCCGAAGAGACGACCTATCGGCCCAAGCCGATGGTGATGATCGGCGACCGCCCCATACTGCAGCATATCATGGAAATCTATTCCGCCGCCGGATACCGGGAATTCATCCTCCCCCTGGGGTATAAAGGGGAGATGATCATGGATTATTTTCTCAATTTCGACCTCTACACCAACGATTTCACCCTGGAACTGGGAGACGGGCCGAAAAAAATCATTCCCCATACCAGCCGTCACCCCGGATGGAGAATCACCATGGCCCGGACCGGGGAAGATACCCTGACCGGGGGCAGGATCAAGCGTATCCGCAAGTACCTCGGCGATGACCGGACGTTCATGGTCACCTACGGCGACGGAGTGGCGGACATCGATCTGGCCGAGCTCCTGGCCGCCCATCGGCGGATGGGAAAGCTCGCCACCGTCACCGGCGTCAGACCCATCAATCGGTTCGGGGAATTGACCGTCTCCGGGGGGCTGGTCGGGGAGTTCCGGGAAAAACCTCAGACCGAACAGGGCCTGATCAACGGGGGCTTTTTCGTCTTCGAACAGGGGGTCTTCGAGTATCTCGACTTCGACGGGGCCCTGGAACGGGAACCGCTGGAACGGTTGGCCCGGGACGGGCAACTGGCGATCTACGAACACCGGGGGTTCTGGCACTGCATGGACACCTTCCGGGATATGGAGAAGCTCAACCGTTACTGGGCGGAAGGCAGCCCTCCCTGGGCGAAGCCCGCCGCCTCCGGCGGGAGGGTCGGCCATGAGTAACTCGCCGTGGACGGGGAAAAACGTCTTTGTCACCGGCTGCACCGGATTGCTGGGCGCGTGGCTGACCGAAGATCTCTACCGCCGCGGCGCGGCGGTCACCGGGTTGGTCCGGGACTGGGTGCCGGGGTCGATCCTCAACCGGGACGGCTGGCTGCGGAAGATCAACGTCGTCCGCGGCGACGTGGCCGACTACGGGGTTTTGGAACGGGCGCTCAACGAGTACGAGATCGACACCGTCTTCCATCTGGCCGCCCAGACCATCGTGGGCACCGCCAACCGCGCCCCCCTGGGCACCTTCGAATCGAACATCAAGGGGACATGGAACGTGCTCGAGGCCTGTCGGCGCGTTCCGACCGTGCGCGGGGTGGTGGTCGCTTCCAGCGACAAAGCCTACGGCAGCCATGACCGCCTGCCGTACGACGAGGAGGCTCCGCTGCGGGGCGAACACCCTTACGACGTCTCCAAGAGCTGCGCCGATCTGCTCGCCCGCAGCTACTACCTGACCTACGGCCTGCCCGTGGCCGTCACGCGCTGCGGCAATCTTTTCGGCGGCGGCGATCTGAACTGGAACCGGATCGTCCCGGGGACCATCAGGAGCGTTCTTCTCGGGGAGGCGCCGGTGATCCGCAGCGACGGCACCTTCATCCGCGATTATTTCTATGTCCGCGACGCCGCCGCGGCGTACCTTCTTCTGGCGGAGAAGCTTCCGGAAGACGGGGTCGCCGGCGAAGCCTTCAACTTCAGCAACGAGATCCAGATTCCGGTGGCGGAGCTGGTGAAGACGGTCCTGCGCCTGATGGATTCCCCGCTCCAACCGGTGGTTCTCGATCGGGCCTCCGGCGAGATTCGGCATCAATACCTGAGCGCGGCCAAGGCGCGCCGGGTTTTGGGGTGGAAGCCGCTCTTCTCCATCGAGCAGGGGTTGGGGGAGACGATCGCCTGGTACCGGGAATTTTTCCGCGAAGAAGCGGCCGCGCGCGCGGCGCGCGGGGGTTGAACCGGTGCGGCCGGCACTCCCGGTTCCGCGCCGGCCGGCGTCTCCCGGTTGTTAGGGCGCCGCCGAGCCATGGAACCGGTTCCTCCGAAAAGAAGACGTCTCCTGGTTCTGATGGCGGTGCTCTGCCTGGGGGGCGCGACCTTCCTGGGCGCGACGGCGGTCTACCTGGTCTCGGTGGCGGTCCGCGCCCGGCCTATCTATAACTATATCAAAGCCGACCGGCGGGGATGGGAAGGGAAGGTGCACGCCGCCGATCCCCGGATCGGTTTCGCTCCGATCCCCGGATCTTCGGGGGCCCATATCTTTCCCGTCGGCCCCGATATCCCCATGCGCTACGACGCCGACGGGTGCCGGATCCCCGCCGGGGGCGATCCCCGCGCCGGGTCCGACCGCGTGTTTCTGCTTTCGCTGGGGTGTTCGTATACCTACGGCGACGGGTGCCGGGCCGAGGATACCTTTACCGACGTGGTGGGGAGCACCCTCGGGCTTCGTACCGTGAACGGAGGAGTCTGCAGCTACGGACTGGCGACCATGTTGCTTCGGGCCCGCGAGCTCATCCCCCGCCTCCGGCCCGAAATCGTGCTGGTGCAGTGGTCGCCCTGGTTGTTGTCCCGCGCCAAATCTCCTTTTGCCGCCGTCTATTTCGGAGTCGTCCCCCAGGCGTATTTTTACGATACGCCGGAAGGGGTGGCCATCCATTCCCCCGTTTTCCGGGCGGTTCTGCCGGAGATACCTTTCTGGGAATGGCGCCGCACCCCCGCCTCCTGGCCGGATTTCCTATCTTTTCTCTGGCGGGGAGCCATCCCACTGCTGGTGCACGACGATTTTCACATGCTCGTCTACCGGCTGAAAAAGCTGGCGGGGCTCGTTCCTCCCCGGGGAACGAAAAATCTCGAGATCGTGCGCGCGGTGTATTCCGAGATCGACCGGCTGGCCCGGGAATACGGAGGGAAGGCGGTGATTCTCTATCTCCCCTGGCAATCCGGCCCCCCCGGAGTGCCGCCCGAACTCAGGGCGCTGGGCCTCCCCGTCGTCAACGCCATGAAACCGTTGGCGGAATATCGGGCGGCTCATCCCGGGGAGGGCTCTTTTCGGGGAATGTTCGCTCACTACCGGGGCGATCCGCCCCGGCTGGTCGATTCCCACCCCAACCCCCTGGCGCACCGCCTGATCGCCTCGGAAATCTGCCGGGAGCTGGCCCCGGAGAATTCTTCCTCGGCTGCCCGGTCCCTGAGCCCTTGACGCCCGCGGGACCGGACTTCGGTCTTTTGTCGTTTCGGGTATGATGCTATAAGAAAACGATATGCCCATCTTCCCGGGAAAGAAGAGCGTGATGTCCGACGGAACGGGCGCGGGGAGCGGCAGGCGGAAAAGACGATCGCCGGCTCCGGGCCTGATCTCTTCGGTCGCGTTGGCGGTGGCGGCTCCCCCCGCGGTCCGGTTTTCGGCGGATACCTGCGTCGAACTGGGTCTCTACCCCCAAGGCAATTCCCACGCCAGCATCGTGGTCGTGCTGGGGGCGGACTCGGCCGAGTCCGCCAGGACGGTCTGCAACCGCCTTCACCAGGCGGGGCTTACGGCCACCGTGTTTCTCGACCCCGCCGTCGCCGAACAGCTCCCCCCCCCCGCGGGTATCGGCGGGTTCGAGCTGGCTTTGGTATCCGGTCCCGGTTGGAGGGAAGCCCTGTCGCGCTTGGCTCGGGCGGGCTACGATCCGGCGGGAATGTTGGAGACCGGGGAGGAAGGCCGGCCGCCCGATGAAGCATTGGCGTATCGGGCGCTGCCGGGCGCGGCGCAGCCCCGCGTCGCCTTTCGGCCCGGCGGGAGGGGAAGCATCACGGTGGAGCTGCCGGATTCGACCGGGGAAGAGCTCGAAGAATTCGCGGCCCGGGCGGCGCTTGCCCGGGAAGACGGGGGGATACTTATCGAGACCGTCGATCTTTCCGGGCTGCCCGAAGGGACCGAGGGACTCGACCGCCTCGATCGGCGCGCGGCGGTGCTCGCGGGGGGAAAGGGGTGGAACACGACCCTGCGCGAATTCTCCCGGTGGTGGATACCCCGCCGGGAGGTGACGGTTGCCGCCGGGGTCCGGGGGGAAACGTTGGAGATCGTCTGCCGCAACCCCAGCTCCTACCCTCTCAAAAACGCCGAATTTCATATCGCCCCTTCCTGTCCGGCCCGGTTTTACCGGATCAGCGATCAAGGCGGGCGCGTCAGCGCCGAGGGCTTGGTTCCGCCGGAACGAAACGTCGCGGCTACGCTTGCAGGGGAGTCCGGGGCGGGAGGGATAGCGCCATGATCCGCTGGGCGGCGACGGCATGCGCGCTCCTGATCTTCTCCGGAACCTCACCGGGGGAGGAATATCCCCCTCCGGCTCACATGCGCCCGGTCGTTCCCGGTTGCGCCTACGGGACGGTGAACCTTCCCGAGCGTAAGCTCGTCTACCATCTGGTGGAGGTGGACTTGAGCCTGGGGCCGGCGGTCAGGGCCTTGGAGGCGCGGGGCCGGGGGGAGACCGTCTCCGGGCTGGCCCGGCGCGTTCTCCGGGAAGGGCAGCCCCTGGTGGCCTGCATCAACGGAGATTATTTCGATCAGATCGACGACGGGACCATCTTTCCCTGGGGAATATTGGTTTTGAACGGGGAACTGGCCTACTCCCCCTCCCGGCGCTCGGCTTTGTACGTCGGCGCCGACGGCAAGGCCGGGATAGACGTTTTTACCCTGCGGGCGACGTTGTCCCCGGCCGAAGGCGGGGGAAGTCTGCCCGTCGAAGGCGTCAATCAACCCCCCTCCGCGGCCGGCTCGGCTTATCTCTATACGCCGCGCTGGGGCGCCTCCACCCCGGAGTTCTCCCGAGGCCAGGCGCTGGTTTTTTCGGGAGCCCCCCCGCGCTGCGGCGCCGACTCGGACCTGACCGTGGTGGGGCGGTTGCGGATGCCGGTTCGGGTCCCGATCCCCCCGGACGGTTGCGTACTCGTCGTTCCCGGGAAGCAAGAGGCGCTTGCGGGTTTCGAACTGGGCTCCCGGGCCGTCCTCGCCGTGGCGTCGCCCTCCGGAATCGTCTGGGCCCTCGGCGGCGGCCCCCGTCTGGTACGTGAAGGAAGGATCAGCTTCGAACACGCTCGGGAAGGGTTCGTTTCGGGCCAAGGCGCGTACATGGTGCTGGGCCGTCATCCCCGCAGCGCGGTGGGGGTCTCCGCCGATGGAAGCAAGCTGTTGCTGGTGGCGGTGGAAGGGAGAACCGAGGCCAGCGAGGGCATGAAACTGGACGAATTCGCCGCCCTGCTCCAGGCCCTGGGCGCCGCCGACGCCATGAGTTTCGACGGCGGCCGTTCGGTGGGGCTGTGGGCGGGCGGCGAAGACCTGGTGACGGGCGGCCGGGAGGTCTGCGACGCGTTGGCAGTGGTGGAAACCGGAGAAGGGCGTCCAGCGCCGACCGGTACGAAAGGCATTGCGGACCCGGTTAAGATAGAGTAAATTAAAAAAAATATGTTCATTTTTCATTGTCGGTTTTTGGAGGAACGGGACCGCAGGGTAAGACCGGGCATATTTTTCTTGCCGGGCAACGCATGCGTCTAGTACATTGACCCAACTTTCGATACATCAACCGACACCGTACCACAACGGAGGAGATGGGATGACAGGAGCAAGAGTGTTGAAAAGTATCATGGCGCTGCTGGCGGGGACCGTCCTCGCGGGCGGAACCGCGGTCCGGGCGGCCGATTGCGTGCCGGAACCCGAAATCACCAGGCAGCTGCCGCGGGCTTCTTCCGGCTGGTCCGGGAGCGTCTGCTGGCTTGACGGCGTTATCTACGAAGTCACCGACGCTTACGCTTACGCCATCATGCGCGATGCCGAAACCGGCGCCCAGATCGGGGTTCAGAACTTCAACGTTCCTTCCGACATTCAGGGGATATCCTACGATCCCTGGAACGACACCTGGTGGCTGAAGCTCCAGGGGGCGAAAGAAGCCTGGGAGTACAACCCCAACGGGACCGGGCCCCTGCGCAAAGTCTCCACCTACGGGTACGCCTTCGGGCTCTACGTCGACCCCGACGAGGAAGACGTCATCTGGATCGCCGGCACCGAGGACGCTTCGGTGAAGAAGGTCGACCTTTCCACGGGCGCCCTCCTGCAGACGATCCGCACGACCTTCCAGGTCCGCGGGGTGGTCCGGGTCGGCGATTATATCTGGTGCGCGCGTTCCGGAGAAGTCGGGGACGCGGGTATCCTGATCAAGATCGACATGGACGGAAACGAGATCTGCCGGTACTACATGCCGGTGAGCAAGTACGACCACGACACCGGCGGCCTCTCCATCGACGACGAGGGCCAGCTCTGGGTCGAGGGCGGCAAGGGTACGCACATCTACCGCCTGGATGTCGGCTACAGCCCCTTCGTGGCCGAAGTGACCGGGCATATCGATTCCGGGGATTACGACGGCGACGGCACCTCGGACATCGCCCTCTTCCGGCCGGCCACCTCTCTCTGGGCCGTTCGCGGGGTCACCCGCTGCTACTACGGAACGGCTTCCAGCGTTCCGGTCTCGGGCGATTACAACGGCGACGGTACTTCCGACATCGCCACCTACGACAAGACCAACAGCCGCTGGTCGGTGCGGGGCTACACCAAGTTCTACTACGGGGTCGAGGACGACTACCCGGTGCCGGGCGACTACAACGGGAGCCTGTCGGTCCGGGCCGCGGTCTACCGTCCTTCCACCGGGCTGTGGGCCCTGCGCGGGCTTTCGCGCTTCTACTATGGGGAGGAGACGGACCTGCCCATACCCGGGTACTTCCATTCCACCTATAAAAGCGTCAAGTTCCCCGCCCTCTTCCGCGGCTCCTCCGGCCTCTGGCTGATCCGCAACCTGGGCAACTACTACTTCGGCGAGCGCGGCGATACTCCCGTGGTGGCCGACTACAACGGCGACTGGGTCGACGACATCGGGATCTTCCGCGAGGACGCCGGCCTCTGGGTCGTCAGGAGCGTCACCCGCAGCTACTTCGGCCAGGAAGAGGACGAGGCGGTTCCCGCCGATTACCTCGGCGACGGCACCGCCGACATCGGGATTTTCCGGGCGGCCTCGGGCAAGTGGCAGCTGAACGGAGTAGGGACCTACTTCTACGGCACCGCGGGCGATCTGCCCGCCACCGGGCGTCTCTGCTTCAACCCCTCGGCCGCGGCTCCCGCCGGCATATAAACCCGACCGTGAAGGAAAAAAGCCCCCGCCGGTTCCCGGCGGGGGCTTTTTCTTTTTGCACCGGGAAGCGCCTTCTCGCCCTTCTGGCCGCATCCGCGCCCTTGCTCGGCCCGGGGCGGGCCGGGGGCGCCTGTTCTCCCGAACCCCGGATCGTGGACACCATTCCCCGCTACGGGCTGGGCTGGTCGGGGGGCGTCTGCTGGCGGGAGGGGAGGATCTACGAGGTCACCGACAAACTCGCCGGGGTCCTGATCAAGGATGCCGACAGCGGTTCGGTAGTAGGGTCCATCTCCCTTCCCTGGGACGACATCAAGGACATAACCTACGACTCCCGGAGGGACTCCTTCTGGGTCAAACCCGGGGAAGGGGTCCAGAGCGTCTACCGCATCAACGCCGACGGGGACGTGCTGGGGTCCTTCGACCACAGCGGCATCAACCGCTATATCTTCGGCCTATACTGCGATCCCCAGACCCCCGACGTCATGTGGATGGCCAGCCATGTCTCGCCCCGTCTCTATAAAGTCAGGCTCCCCGACGGGGCGGTGCTCGACACCATCGATCTGGACTTTCAGGCCCGGGGGGTGGTGCGCGCGGGGAACTACCTCTGGTGCACCTACGGCGGAGAGACCGGTGACCCGGGGCTGATCGTCAAGACCGACGCTACGGGCGCGATCCTCTGCACTTTCGAGCTGCCCGCCGGGGAGTACTGTCACGATGCCGGGGGGATGTCCCTGGACGACGCGGGCTGCCTCTGGGTCCATGGGGGGAAGAACACCGCGATCTACCGGATCTGGACGGGGGAGACGCCGGCCCCCACCCCGGCTTCGACCGGGGAGGCTTCCTGCGATTCCGGAGATTTCGACGGCGACGGAACCAGCGACGCCGCCGTCTTCAGGCCCGGCAACGGACTCTGGGCGATCCGGGGAATCTCCCGGTTCTACTTCGGCCGTGACGGCGACCGTCCCGCCTGCGCCGACTACGACGGCGACGGGACCACCGATCCCGCTCTTTTCCGGAGTTCGGAGGGGCTTTGGATCCGGCTCGGCGGCGCGCGCTGCTACTTCGGGGCTTCCGGAGACGTCCCCGTCCCCGGGGACTACGACGGAAGCGGGACGTGCCGCCCCGCGATTTACCGGTCCGGCACCGGTTTCTGGGCGGTCAGGGCCCTGACCCGGTTTTTCTTCGGCGCCTCCGGAGACGCTCCGGTCCCGGGTTACTATTCCGGTTCCGCCTGCCTGGGCGCCGTTTTCCGGCCTGCCTCGGGCAAATGGCTGATCCGGGGCTCGACCGCTTGCTGGTTCGGGCAATCCGGAGACGTCCCCGTCCCTTCCCTGGGGGGCGCCCGCGGCGCCTGGCGGCCCGCGGTCTTCCGCCCCTCGTCCGGGTATTGGGCGGTGCGCGGCGGCCTCAAGGGCTATTTCGGCCGTTCCGGAGACGTGCCGGTTCCGGCCAGCTATGACGGCCGCCCGGATACGGTCTATGCCGCCGTCTTCCGCGCCTCCGCCGGGTTGTGGAAGATTTACGGCCGGACCGCCTTTTATCTGGGGAGCGCGGGAGATATCCCCCTCACCGGTTCCCCCTGTCGCTGACCCCCGGGGGGGAGAAAGGGTTCAGGGTTCGGGGTTCAGGGGGACCACTCCATGCCCGATGCTCTATGCTCTGTGCTTCTCACATATAGACATGTAGGTAATGTAGGGTGGATGGTGAAGGGGGTTTAGGATGTGGGCTTTGATTTGCCCATCTAAAATTTTCCCCAATCAGAGTTAATCAGAGAAATCAGGTGCAGAAATCTCCAGGGGCCGTGGCGGAGGCCTTGCTCTCTGCTCCCCCGAACCCTGAACCCTGAACCCTGTATTCCTCCCCCCGTCAGAGTTAATCAGAGTAATCAGGTGCAGAAATCTCCAGGGGCCGTGGCGGAGGCCTTCCTCCTGAACCCCGAACCCTGAACCCTGGGGGGAGCGGGCGGTGGGGTCTTACTCTATGCCCGCTGCCCCCCGCGGGTGGTCTCGCGCACCAGTCCGGCAGGGCGGCCCATGTTCCGGAAATGGAGCCGGGCGAGATAACTCCCGATGATCCCCAGCACCAGGAACTGGGCGCCCGAGAAGATGGCGATAATCGAGGCCAGGAACGGGAAACCGGGGAAACTGTAGCCGAGAACCAGGTAGCGGCCGACTACGTAGACCAGGATCCCCACCCCGAAAACGGTGAAGCCGAACCCCAGGAAGCTGACGACCTTCAGCGGCCAGGCGCTGAACCCGGTGATGACGTTGACGGCTTGAGCCAGAAGCTTGATGAAGCCGTAGTTCGACGTTCCTTCCCGGCGCGGCTCGTGGCGGACCCGGACGGCCCCGAAGCGCGATGTGCCCCAGGAAAGCGGGACGTCGATGATGATGAACGGGCCCCGGTATTCCCGAAACGCCTGTTTGAGTTCGGAGCGCATGGCCCGAAAGGAGCTGACGCTGCGGGCCAGTTCCGGCCCCAGCGCGCTCTGAACCATGAGCCGCAACAGGGCCGAGCCGCGGCGCCTCCAGAAACTTTGGCGGATTTCCGCCGGGATGCCGTAGACCACGTCGGCGCCGGCCTCCAGTTCCCGCAGCAGCCGCGGGATCTCCTCGGGGGGGTTCTGGAGATCGTCGTCGATGGTGACGATGGCCTCGTGGCGGGCGATGTTGATCCCCTGGAGCAGGGCGTTGTGCTGTCCATAGTTCCGCATCAGGTCCACGCCGACTACCTTGTCGCCGTCCGCCGCCAGGGTTCTTATGGTATCCCAGCTGCGGTCGGTGCTGCCGTCGTTGACCAGGATGATTTCGTAATCTTCCGCGGCTTCGGCGAGTACGCGCCGAAGCCGGTCCACCAAGGGGGCAATGGTAGCTTCGCTGTTATAAACCGGGACAACCACCGATACGTTCATGGCTTGAACTCCCTGACCGCTGCGATTACCAGTTTCTGCTCCCGTTCTTCCAGCCCGGTAAAGAAGGGGAGCCGGAGCAGCCGCGCGCTCACGTCTTCGGTTACCGGGCAGTCTCCTTCCCGTCCTCCGTACCGCCGCCCCATGGGAGAGAGGTGCAGGGGCAGATAGTGGAAGACGCTGCAGATCCGGCGCGAACGCAGATGCCCGATCAGGGCGTCCCGGGCGGCCGCCGAGGGAAGCAGGAGATGAAAAAGGTGGTAGGAACTCCGGCAATGGTCCGGGACGACGGGGAGCCGGGCCCCTGCCGCCGCCGCCCAGTCCCGGAGGCCGTCGCGGTACCGGAACCAGATCGCCCGCCGCCGGTCCTGGATCCGTTCCCGGGCTTCCAGCTGGGCCAGGAGAAATCCGGCCAGGATATCGGAGAGCACGTAACTGCTGCCCAGGTCCAGCCAGGTGTATTTATCCGTCTGCCCGCGGAAGAGTTGACTGCGGTTGGTCCCTTTCTCCCGGATGATTTCGGCCCGCTCGATCAGATCGGCGCGGTTGATGATCAGCGCTCCCCCTTCCCCGCAGGAGATATTCTTGGTCTCGTGAAAACTGAGGGCGCCCAAGTCCCCGAAGCTGCCCAGGGGTTTTCCCCTCCAGCCGCCGAAGATCCCGTGGGCGTTGTCTTCCAGGACCGCCCACCCCCGCTCGCCCGCCAGCCCCATGATCGCGTCCATCTCGCAGCCCACCCCCCCGTAGTGGACGGGAACCACCGCCTTGACCCGCGGTCCCGCGGCGTCTTCCAGGAGACGTTCGTCGAGGTTGAGGGTGTCGGGCCTGATGTCGACGAACCGGGGTTTCGCTCCCCGGAGTATAAAGGCGTTCACGGTGGAGACGAAGGTGAAGGAGGGGACGATGACCTCGTCCCCGGGGCCGACGCCGAACAGCAGCGCCGCCATCTCCAGGGCGTGGGTACAGGAGGTGGTGAGCAGGACCCGGGGGGAGCCGGTTTCTTCCTCCAGTATCCGTTCGCAGCGCGCCGTGAACTCGCCGTTGCCGGAAATGTGTCCCCGCCGGATCGCCTCCCCGATGTAGTCCAGTTCCGGTCCCGCCAGCCCGGCGCGGTTGAAGGGGATCGCCCAGGAAATCGCATTTGTTCCCATTTCAGGAATCGAACCAGCGGTGAAAGGTATACGCCGCCGACTCCGGTTCGAAGCCGGCGCGGATCATGCTTTTTTGCATCGGTCTGTTGGTCATGAGCACATGGGCTTCGGCGATGGTCCGCCCCTGGTCCCGCGCCCACCGAAGCCCGGCGACGATCAGATCGTGCATCACCAGACTGCGTCGCCCGATTCCGGGAATGCCGCCCGCCAGGGGAAAATCGGCCCTGGCGGCGGAAATGTTCCGGCAGGTCACCAGGCCGACGGGCTTCGAGCCGTCCCAGGCTAGCATGACGTCGCCACAGCCGTCCAGACCGCGCAGGCAGTTGAGCGCCCAGGAGGAATAGATATCCCCGGCGGCGTACCCCTCCAGCCTGGGGTCTTCCCCGTAATGGCCCCGGTAGTTCTCGAAGGCGAGCCGAGCGACCTCCGCCAGGGCGTCTTCCTGCCCCGCAGAGGCCCGGACCACCCGGTAGCGGCCCGAGAAAGGAGGCAGTTCCCGCGGTGCGGCGAGCTTCCGGATATAGACCAGGATGGTGTCGGTCAGGAAGAACCCGGCCTTTTCCAGGGCCTGGGCCGCGCGGTAGCTCCCGGCGGGAACGCGGGCGACCAGGAGCCCGACCTTCAATTCCCCGCACGCCTTCATGACCGGATCCAGTTCCCCGGGGCTTGCGATCGAGGCTCTGCCGACCCTGACCCCGAACCGTTCGCTGTCGAGGCGGGCGATCGCGACCGGATGGGATTTTTTCATGGCAACAGGTGTCCGCTTGCGCGCGGCGGTGCTGTTCTTATAGTATTACTGTTCGAGCGCCCGCGGGCGCTCTGCATCCGACCGCTACAGTATACCAGCGAGGTATCCGGGGCATGAGGGAAAAAAAGAAGGTCGTCGCCGGGGTTTTGTTCCTGATCTTTCTGGCCGGGCTTCTGGTCAGGATCGCCGGCATCGGCTACGACGGTCTGATTCCGCTCAACCACGACGAACAGATTCATCTTAAAACCGCCCGCGCCTTCTCCGCCGGGGAACTCAACCCCCGCGCCATCTGGGAGGGGGAAATTTTCCGTTACGCCTACTATCCCTGGCTGAGCGCCTACATTTTCGCCGGGATTCTGGCGGCCGTCCAGGCGGCCTGCGGGGGGGCCGTTTCCCTGGCCGGCGCCGCCGCCGAACTGATGGGCATCAGGGGAGCGAACGGCGCCCTGGTGACGGTGTCCTCGAAATGCCTGTTGGATCCGGCCACGGCTCTCGCCGTCGGCCGCGTCGCCGTCGCCCTCTTCGGGGCCCTGACCGTTCTCGTGCTCTACCGCGCCGGCCGCGACTTGATGGGAAGGTGGGGGGCGGCCCTCGCCGCCGCATTTCTGGCGTTCAACGGCTATCATATCGCCAACTGCCATTGGATGAAGAACGACGTCATCGCGGCATTCTTCCTGACGGTCGCCTTTTTCTTCTGCGTTCGGATATGGCTGAAGGGGCGCTGGTCGGACTATCTGCTGGGCGCCGTCTTCTCCGTCCTGGCCTTCAACGTGAAATGGTACAACGCTCCGGTCTTCGGCCTGTTCGCGGTCGCCCACCTGCTCCGGGCGGCGGTCCCGGACCGGCGCCCGGCCTGGAAGCGTCTTTTCCCGGGGCGCCTGTTCGCCGCCGCGCTGCTGGGCGCGGCGGTGTTCGTCGTCACCTGGCCGCTGCTTCTCTTCGACCCCGGTTTCGTGTTCGACAATGTCGCCCGGGTTTCCCGGGACACCTCGAGCCGGGGCATGTTCGGCAACGTGGGGACGTACGCCCAGCTCGGTTTCTGGGAGATCAGGTTCCACAACCTGGTCAATTTCGTGCTTTTCTCCTCGGGAATGGTTTCGGGAATGGGGTGGCCGGTCCTGCTGCTGGGCGCGGCCGGCCTGTTCGCCGGCCTGTTTTCGGGGCGCCGCGGCCTGCTCTTGGCCGCGTTCCCGGTCCTGTACCTGGTTTCGGCGATTCTCGTGGCCTCCCCGGGGATCCGCTATCAGGACACCATCCCCCTGTATCCGTTCTTCAGTTTGGGCGCGGCCTGGCTCGTGGTCAGAACGGCCGCCCTGGCCGGCCGCCGCCGCTCCTGGTTGATCGGGGGGGCGATCGCCGCGGCGATCCTGGTGCCCTATCTCCGCAGCGCGCTCCGGCTCGATTACGGCTATTGGCAGAACTCGGTCAAGTACTACGCCGGGCGCTGGGCCCAACGCAACATCCCTCCGGGCAGCCTGATCGTCAAGGAATCCAAGACCATTCCCCTGGCGCCGGGGCGTTACCGGGAACAGAAGGTGCGGGCGTTTTGGGGAGTCCCCCTGGAGAAGCTGGTCAAGGGGGGAGCCGATTATATCATCACCTCCGGGCGGCAGGAGCACCGGGCCCTGGAACGGTTCGGCCTCTTCGGCCCCGACCACCCCTTTTCCCGGTTCTACCTGGAACTGCCGACCAAGTTCGAGTTGATCAAGGAATTCGATCTCGGAGAGGTTCCCTACCGGGGAGGGACGACCAAGGTCTGGTCCCGGCGCCGGGAAGCCCACCTGGCGGTTTCCGGAATCGACTCCGGGTTTCTCCGCGTCTTCCAGGGGGAACATGCCACGGTTTCTCCCGATGTTCTCTTTCTCGACGACCAGGGGCGGTGCCAGGGCAACACCGCTTTCATGGTCCCGCCGGAGAGTTCCGTTTCCCGCCTCATGGTGACCTCCACGCCGCTGGAAGTGTTCGGGGTGAAGATCGTCAACGGTCCGCGGCCCGGCTTCGTCAAGATCGTCTCCGGCCCGACCGTCTGGCGCGAGAGGCTGGAGGCGGGGGAAAGCCGTCTTCTCAGCGTTCCCGCGAGCCGCTGTTTTCCCTGGATCCGGAACTCGTACCGGGTGGAGGTGATCTCTCCCTGGAACTCTCCGGTGCTGGCGGCGGTTCTGCCCGACCCCTTGAGGCTGGGCCGGGAGTTGGAAAAGATCGGCGACCCGGCGGCCCGTCACTATCTGGGCCGTTCCGCCGGTCTCTACCCGAACGACTGGTATGCGCTGCTGCTCTGGGGCGAACCGATCCCCCCGGAACAGCGGAAGGCGCTGGAACGGCTCCGGGCGGCCGCCCCGGCCGATTGGGACGGTCTTTTCCGGGAGTTGACCGGGTACGAGGTGGCGTGGCTGGAAGCCCGGGCCGGCCGGACCTGGAAGGCTCGGCCCGGGAGCGAACTCCGCACCGGAACGTTCCATCTCCCGCCGGGCGAATACTCCGTCTCCGTCGCGGGGGGGACGGACGGCCGCCTGATCTTTTCCCGTGATGGAAGCGAGGAAGCCCCCTGGGCGCTCTCCGGAAGCGTTCCTTTCCGATTCCGGGTGGGGAGTTTCGCGGAGTCTTTGGGTTTGACGGTTACGGGTCCGGCGGAGTCGATGACGGTTTCTCCGTCGTTGCGGGCCTGGATGAAGGAGGAGATGGGATGGACCGAGGATCGAACCGTCCCCGAACAAGCGCATGAACCCGCCGATGAATAGTTCCGCCCGCCGTCCGCGGGTCACGGTCGTTACGCCCATCTACAACAACGCCCGGATGATCTCCGACTGCCTGGAAAGCCTGCTCCCGCAGGATTATCCCGATTACGAGGTCATCGTCGTCGACGACGGCAGCACCGACGGAACGGCGGAAGAGGTCAGGAAACATCCGGTCCGGCTTATCGTCAACCGGCACCTGGGCATCTCCGCCGCCCGCAACGCCGCCATCCGGGCCGCCGAGGGGGAGATCATAGTTCTGGTCGATTCCGACCTCAAGGTGCCCAAGGACCTTCTTTCCCGGTTGGTAGAACCGCTGACGGCCGACCCCCGCCGCGGGGTGGTGATGGCGTGGTGGGACATCAGCAACCCCGATAACCTGGTGGCTTCCCTCATTTACCGCGGCTACGAATATTTCACCCGCGGTCTCGACGAACCCAATTTTTTCTGGGGGTACTGCTTCGCCATCAAGAAAGAGGTGCTCGATCGGGCGGGTTTCTTCGATGAAAATCTTCCCCTGGTGGAAGACGTCGACTACGCCTACCGGGTCGTGGCGCTGGGGTACACGATCAAGATCCTCCGGGAGGTCAAGGTTTGGCATTATTTCCGGGACAGCCTGGGCAAGCATCTCAGCCGCCACTTCAAAACCGCCCGGCACAAGTTTCTCTACGTGCGCCGCACCGGACGCTACACCGATCAGCGGGGGACCGGGGCCGAGTACGCCAAGATCGTCGTTCATTCCGCGCTCGTGCTTTCCCTGGCGACCCTCCCCTGGACCCCGTGGATTTTCTGCGTCTTGCTGGCCGCTGCCCTGGGCAGCCACCTGCGCATGACCGTCTGGAGCATGAGCAAAGGGCTCAAGTTCGCCCTGATGCTGCCCTTCGAGTTCCTGACCAAGATGGCCTGGGTTTTCGGCATCGCCCAAGGAGGCTTCTGGTTGCTCCGGGGGCACAACCCCTCTCCCCGGGATCTGTAATGCTGTTGCCGAACATTCCGCCGGAGGTCTTCGCCCTCTATGCCGGGCTTTCCTGGTGGGAACGGGCCCATATCTGGCTGCGGTGGAAGCTCTGCCCGTTCCGTGCCATCGCCGCGCAGGTCCCCGCGGCGGGATCGGTCGCCGATATCGGTTGCGGCCGGGGGATGTTGGCCAATTACCTGGCCCTGACTTCCCCGTCCCGTTCGGTGATCGGCCTCGACCGCCAGGCCCAGCGGATCCGGGCGGCCCTGACCACCGTCGGCTCCCGGAGCAATATCTCCTTCAGAAACCAGGACGTCCGGGAGATGAGGGACGAAGTCTTCGACACCGTCATTCTCAGCGACATGCTCCACCACCTCACCTATCCCGACCAGGAGGCTTTTCTCGGGCATTGTTACCGTATGGTTCGTCCGGGGGGGCTCCTCCTGCTCGAGGACGTCGGGGAGGTCCCCCGGTGGAAGTTCGTCTCCCATTATCTGATCGACCGGACCCTCAATCTGGGGAGGGGACAGAATTTCCGTACCCGGGAGCAATGGCGCCGGTTGTTGCAGGGTCTGGGCTTCGCGGTGGAAACCGTCCCCGTGCACCGTCGGCTCCCGCTCCCCGATTACCTGTTCGTCTGCCGGAAACCTCCGGAGAGCGCCGATGTCCCTTCCGGCTAAGATCGGGCTGGGGTTGCGCTTCCCGGAGACGCTCGGGGAACGGTTCCGGGCCCGGCGGGCGCCCCGCCGCCTTCCCCGCGACCCCGACGGGTCGCTGCGCCTGGAAGCCCCGCTTCCGGTCACCCTGAGCCTGAACGTGATCCACGCCTGCAACCTGCGCTGCCGCATGTGCGGACAATGGCGCCGCGAAGACGGATCGCGTCCGGAACGGCTGGAGCCGGAGGCCCTGCGGCCGGTGATCGACGCCGTCGCCCCCGCCAAGCCCAAGATCTATATCTGGGGGGGGGAACCGCTGATCCATCCCCGGATCGACGAGATCGTCGGCTACGTCAAGAGCCGCTCCCTCTACACCGTCGTCAACACCAACGGGGTGCTGCTCGAGCGGCACGCCGACCGGCTCGTCGAACTGGGGGTGGACGGCCTCGATATTTCGATCGACGGCCCCCGGGAGATCCACGACCGGGTGAGGGGGGTGCCGGGGACCTACGACCGGGTCATGAAAGGCGTGGAAGCGGTCGTCCGCCGCCGCCGCCGGAAACCGATGATCAAGGCCGTCTCCGTGATCACGGCCGATTCTCTTCCCTCCCTCGACCAAACCCTGAAAGAAATCGCCCGCAGCGGTTTCGATGCCGCCATCTTCAATCTGGGTTGGTTCGCCACGGAGGAGGTCGGCCGGGCGACGGAACGGTATTTCTCCCGCCACCTGGGCTGCGAGGCCAGGTCGTGGAAAGATTTCGTCGGGGTGCTGGGGACGGTCGATCCGGCGGAAGTGGCGAAGTTCATGCGCCGGGCTTCCCGGATCGGTTTTCCGGTGTTCTTCATACCCGCCGTCCGGCCGGAGCAGGTGGAAGAATATTATTCGCGCCCGGCTTCGTTTCTGGGGCGTCGGACCTGCTATATGCCCTGGCTGAGCCCGGATATCCGGCCCGGCGGCGACGTCACGTTCTGCCCCGATTTTCCCGATTACACAATCGGCAATATCAATACCGATTCTTTTCCATTACTATGGAACGGAGAAAAAGCGATCCGTTTCCGGCGCGCCCTGCGGGATCATGGGCTGTTCCCGCTCTGTTCGCGCTGTTGCGGTCTGTACGCTTTCGGAGGCGGAGTTTGAAGTTCGCGGAGCCGATGGACGGCAGGGGAAGAAGTTTCGTGAAGAGCAGCTTCGCGCTGGCGGCCGCGGCCGTTCTGGGAGCCCTGGTCCCGGCGCTCCCCGCGGCCGAATGCGTGCCCGCCCCCGAAATCACGCGCCAGCTTCCCCGGGCGGCTTCGGGTTGGTCGGGGAGCGTCTGCTGGCTGGACGGCGTGATTTATGAAGTCACCGACGCCTATAACTACGCCATCGTCCGCGATGCCGTGACCGGCGCCCAGACCGGGATCAAGAATTTCGACGTCCCTTCCGATATTCAGGGCATCTCCTACGATCCCTGGAACGGGACCTGGTGGCTGAAGCTCCAGGGTGCGAAGGAGGCCTGGGAGTACAGCCAGAGCGGCGCCGGCCCCCTCCGCCAGGTATCCACCTACGGCTATGCCTTCGGGATTTACGTCGACCCGCTGGAAGAAGACGTGATCTGGATCGGGGGGACCGAGGACGCTTCGGTCAAGAAGGTCTCCCTGAGCAGCGGGGCGCTGCTGCGCACGATCCATACCTCGTTTCAGGTTCGGGGAGTGCTCCGGCTCGGCGATTATATCTGGTGCTCCCGTTCCGGCGAGGTCGGCGACGCCGGGATCCTGATCAAGATCGATATGGACGGAAACGAAATCTGCCGTTACTACATGCCGGTCTCCACCTACGACCACGATACCGGGGGGCTCTCCATCGACGACGACGGGCAGCTCTGGGTCGAGGGGGGCAAGGACGCGCGCATTTACCGCCTCGATATCGGGTATGAGCCGCCCACGCCCACTCCTTCGCCGACTCCCCGGCCCAGCGCCACCCCGACGCCGACGTCTTCCCCCGGGGGCCTCGTTCTCGACTCCAGCGATTACGACGGCGACGGCACTTCCGAAGCCGGAGTTTTCCGTCCGGACGGGGGGCTCTGGTCGATCTCGGGAGTGACCAAGTTCCACTTCGGCCGTTCCGGCGATATTCCCGCCAGCGCCGACTACGACGGGGACGGCACCACCGATCCCGCCGTTTTCCGTCCCGCCAGCCGGGCCTGGTTCGTCCGGGGCCTGACCCGGGGTTTTTTCGGCGGCGCGGGCGATCGCCCCGTTCCCGGGGATTACGACGGGGACGGCACCTGCGAGATCGCCGTGTACCGCGCCGCCGGCGCTTTCTGGGCGGTGGCGGGCCTTACCCGGGTCTACTACGGGAGCGCCGGTGAGAACCCGGTCCCCGGGTACTACGGTCCCGGGGCCGCCAAACGGTTCGCCGTGTACCGGCCCGGCGATGGGAGGTGGTCGGTGCGGGGTTGGACCCGGTGTTTTTTCGGGAGCGCCGGGGACGTGCCGGTTCCGGGTTTCGGTGCCGGCCGGGTCGGTTGGGCTCCCGCCGTATTTCGACCGGCGACGGGGCTGTGGTCGAGGCGGGACGGCCCGGCGCTGTATTTCGGAGAAGCGGGGGACAGCCCGGTGCCCGGAGACTACCTCGGCGACGGCTGCGCCCCGGCCGCCGTCTTCCGAGCCGCCCGCAGCCGGTGGCTCATCTTCGGAACGACCTCGTTTTTTTACGGCGAACCCGGAGATCTTCTTCTCCACGGCCGCGCCGCTCGGCCTTCCCCGACCCCCTCGGCTTCGCCCACGCCTCCCCCGGTTATGGCCTCGACCGACTTCGACGGCGACGGCACCGACGATTTCGCGGTCTTCCGGCCCGCACTGGGGTTATGGCTGGTTCGGGGGATTACGCAGACGGAGCTGGGTCTTCCCGGCGATATCCCGGTTGCCGGAGACTACGACGGGGACGGTTCCGCCGAGGCCGTCGTTTTCCGTCCGTCCACGGGCAGATGGATCTTCGCCGGCGGCGGGGAAATCGCCTTCGGGCGCCCGGGGGACATTCCGGTCCCCCGGGATTACGACGGCGACGGGATCTGCGATCCGGCCGTCTACCGGCGCGCCCAGGGTTTCTGGGCGGTCCGTGGCTATACCCGTCTCTGGTTCGGAGACGAATCGGCGCTGCCGGTCCCGTCGGACTACAACGGGTGGGGAGGAAGCGACTTCGCGGTTTACCGCCCCGGGACAGGCCTCTGGACGGTGCGGGGTCTGACCCGGGTCTTTCTCGGGCAGCCGGGTGATATTCCAGTTCCCGCGGACTATTCGGGGTGGGGGTCTTCGGGCCCCGCGGTCTACCGCCCGGAGACCTCCCTCTGGATCGACGCCGGGGGGGACGAGTTGGAGTTCGGAGGATCCCGGGACGTCCCCGTCCCCGGTAATTTCATCGGCCTGAACTATTCCGCGGTGGCGGTGTTCCGGGCCGCCAGCGGGCTTTGGCTGGTTAAAGGCCACACCCGGGTTTATTTCGGGGTCGAGGGCGATATCCCTCTCTTCAGCCCCCGCTGAACCGGTGAGGACTTTCATGAACAGCCGTTCGGCCGCTTTCCTCCTGCTGGCGGCGCTGCTGGCGGCGGCCTTTCCCCGGCTGGTCTCCCTGGCCACCTTCGATTTCATAGACTCCGGGGGCGGCAGCGATTCCGTAACCTACCTGGCCCTGGCGGACAACCTCTCCGCCGGGCGCGGGTACACGGAGTTCGGGCGGCCGCATACCGTCCACCACCCCCTCTATCCGCTGGCCATCGCCGCCGCCCGCTACCTGGTCCCGGGCCCGGCGGCCGCGGCCAAAACCGTTTCCTGCCTCGCCGGCGTTCTGCTGATAGTGCCCGTGTTTTTTCTGGCGGCGTCCATGTTCGGGCTCGGGGCCGGCCTCGTCGCCGGGCTTCTGGCCGCTCTCTGCCCCCTGCTGGTGTACGGATCCGTGGAGACCTTTTCCGAATCGCTCTACACCCTGATGCTCTGGCTGGGGCTCTGGGGCGCCTGGGGCGCCTCTCGGGGGGAGCGTCGGTTCCTCGCCGCCGCCGGAGCCGGAGCCGGTTTCGCCCTGGCTTTTCTCACCCATCCCATGGGGGTCATCTTCGTGCCTTTCTTTGCCGGCTACGTTTTCGCCGCGGGCTGTCGGCGCCGCCGTCCCGGTACGGCGGCGCTTTCCGTCGTGCTGATGGTCCTGGTCTTCGCCGCCTGCGCCCTGCCGTTCTGGGCGCGCCTCCACCGGGTTACCGGCGAATGGCAGTTGAGCGGCAGCAGCCATTACCGGGACTTCGGGCTGCGCTACGAGCAGGGCCGGGGGGTCCCGGAAAGCCGGGTCATCTTCGAGCACATGGAACAGTTGTTCGGGCCCGGCTCACCCGAACCCGCCGGCGGCGGGGAGCGGGAGAGTCTGGGCATGGCGGAACTGATCGTCCGTTACCCCGGCCGGTTCCTGCGCATCGTGGGTTTCAACCTCGAGGACGGATACGCCGAAGCGCTGAAAACCGCCCGGTTCCTCGGGCTCCCCCCCTGGCTTTTCTTCGCGGCGCTGGGGGCCGGGGGGGTGCTGCCGTTGGCGATCCTGGGATACGCGCTGGTCCGGCGCCGGAGAAGGGGGGCGGTCTTCTTCCTCGCCCTGGTCTTTCTTCCCATGGCGGTATTTTTGGTCATGCAGGTGGAACACCGGTATTTCTATCCGTTCATCCCCGGCGCGCTCATTCTCCTCTCCTGGCCCCTGGCTTCCGCGTGGCCGGGCCGTTTCCGGCGTTGGGGAACGCCGGTTCTGGCCGGGTGTCTGCTGGTCTTTGCCGGGGGAAGCGGTTACGTGGTCTGGCGCAAGGCGGTCAAGAAGGGGATACCCTACGAATACCGTCTTCTCGGCGACTGGATGCGGCGCCACCTGCCGGACATGGGGGGGGAGAGGGTCATGATGTTCCGGCTGGGCGTCAGCTACTACGCCGGCTGCGAGTGGAACGTCTTTTACTGGGGCGATTATCCGGGGCTGGTTTCGTATCTGAGCGACCGGGGCATATGGTATCTGGTCATCGACAGCTATAAGCTGCACATGATCCACCCCTCGCTGCGCTTTCTGCTGACGGGTCCCCCCCCTCCCGAGTTCGAAGTGGTCCACGAAACCGAATTCGACGGGCGCCGCGCCCGCCTGCTCCGCTTCAAGGGCCCGGTGCCGGAGCGGGAAGGAGGGGCGCCTGCGGCCGTTCCGGCTTCAGCTCCCGAATAATCCGGTCGGCCAGAGCCCGGGCCACGATCCTCCCTCCCTTGCTGGAGTAATGGGATTTTTTGTAGAGGCGGCTTTTCCCCTTCATCGCCGGGAGGGGGTCGACCACGATGACGCCTTCTTTCTCCAAAGCCTGAAGAATCCGGTAGTGTGCCAATTCCTTGCCTGCTTCCGCCAGCTCGACGTCGTTCTCCTTGGGGATATGGAGCACGATCGGGATCTCCCCGGCCTCCCGGGCCTCCCGGGCGAACTCTTCGAGAATTTTCTGGGCAACGGCCATGGGTTCGCTTTCCGGATCCCAGTAGTGGCGTCCGGGACGGTAGTCCCGCCGGCTCCCTGGGCGGGGGGCTTTCGGGCCGAGAACGGTGTGCAGAAGCCAGAGGAGACGGCTGGTGTAGATCGGAGAATTGGAATAGTTGTCCGGGTTGTACCAGAACTCGTAAGCGGCCAACGGGGAGGAGGGAAGGTCGGCGATGGTATCGGCGACTTGTTCGGGAGGAACGACGGGGGAGTTGAGGAGCTCCAGTTCGTCGTTCTCTCCGAGGTAGAACCGGGGCTTGGAGAAGACCACGCCGGTGCGGCGGCTGTAAAAGATGCGGAAAATATTGACCGCGCGCTGCATGTTTTCCGGCTGGAACCCGAAAACCGCGATATCCGGTCCGTACCGTTTCCCTTCCAAGCGCCAGCGGAGGAACGCCTGCCCCATCCCGTAGGCCGGCACCCCGAAATTGAGGACTTCGGCGTCGATCCCGGCTTGAGCCAGGTCCTGTTCCAGGAACCGGCCCCAGGTCTTCCGAAACGGTTCTTCGTCCCCGTGGGTGAAGGAATCTCCGAAGAGGGCGATGCGCACGACCCCGGCGGGTTTGAGGAGCGAGTATTCCCGGGGCTCGGAACGGATGCCTTGGGCGTTGGAGCGGTAGAGCCCGTTCTGGCTGGAACGGTTAGTCCCGATGGTCCAGCCCAGGAGGGGATCCGCCACCACATAGGCTTCGTTTTCCCGCTCGGCGTAGACCCGGATTTTCTCCCGGGTCAGTTCCGCGGGGAAACGGTAGGGCCGCAGCGGGACGCCCTTGAAATAGGCCTGCCCGTCGATATCGGTTTCCGTCACCAGCCTGGCCGCCAGCTCGCAGAGTCCGAAACCGACGATAAGGGCGAAGCCCAGCAGAGCCAGATTCGCGCCCCGGCGGGGTTTCATGAACCGGCGGCGGAAGGATTAAAGGCCAGACGTCCGGTTACGGGAATGTCGTCCGTCCGACCCAGGTAGCAGCGGCTGACGTTCCGTATCCACCACAACCCCGTGGAACTCCGGAATATCCCGATCTCTCCCGTGCCGTTTCCGCTGAAATCCGCGGGAACCGGCCGATCGGAGGCCGCCCCGAAATAGTGTTTGCCCCCGTCGGCCAGGGCCCAGAGCCCGGTGGAGGGGCGGAAGATCGCCGGCGTCTGCAGACCGGTTCCGGAATAGTTGGAAGGAACCGGAGCGTCGTCCCTGCGCCCGAAATATAATTTGGTGATCCCCTGGATCGCCCACAGACCGGAGCCGGGGCGGAAGACTCCCCTGAACTTGACGTCGACGTAGTCGGGGTGGTAGTAGCCCGGTACGGGAATATCCCCGGCCTGCCCGAAAAAGGAACGGGTCAGGCCCCGGATCAGCCAGAGACCCTGGTCGGGACGGAAGACGGCGGCCTCGCAGGCGTGGTCCCAGCCGTTGTAGTCCCCCGGCACCGGCCAATCCCCCTCGCGCCCGAAGTACAGCCGGCTCACCCCCCGGCTCCACCACAGGCCATCCGCCGGGCGGAAGACGGCGACGTCGGTGGTCCCGTCGCCGTTGAAATCGCCGCAGGCGGGGAGGGCGCCCGGGCCCCCGAAATAAAACCGGCTCAGCCCCCGCAGCACCCACAGGCCGCTGTTTTCGCGGAAGACGGCGATGTCGGAGGTCCGGTCGCCGTCGAAATCGCCGCTGTCTTCATGGGAGTAGTCCGCCGCGCCGGGCGTGGGGATGGGGGAGGGAGAGGGGGAGGGGGAGGGAAAAGGCAGGCCGTCGTTCCAGGCTTCGGCGATCACCTGAGACCCTCCCGTCCAGACCGGGTGGATGCAATCCTCGACCAGAAGGCTCTCCCAGTCCCCATAGTCCCGGAAAGCCTGAAAGGGATCGGCGTAGGCGCAGTCCTTGATGGTGGTGGCGATCCCGATGATGTAGTTGCGCAGGTACTTGGTCCGATCGTAAAGATTGTCCCCGTCGCATCGGGGGATGACGGTGGCGATGACCGGCTCGACCCCTTTATCCCGGGACCGATCGATCATGGCTTCCAGGTTGGTGCTGATGGTTTCGTAGCCGACGCCGTCGCTGATATCGTTGGTTCCCGCCATGATCAGGATGCGGGCGGCCGGGTAGTTGTCGAGGACGTCGTCGATTCCGGGACAGTAGCGGATGGGGTAACCGCCGCCGTGGAGGAGCTGCGCGGTGGTGCAGCCGGGATAGCCGTGGTTGTAGATGGTGTAGTTCGACCCGGGGAACCGCGCTTCCAGAATGTTCTCCAGGATGGGGATATAACACTTGCCCATGGGGGGGCCGTCGGTGCCGTAGGTGATGCTGTTGCCGTAGCCGATATAGGTGGTGGAGAGATCGCCGCGGCGCGCTCCCTCCGCGCCCGCTTCGACCGGGGGAGGGGAGACCGCCCAGGGCCTGAGAGCCCCCGCGGGGGTGAAGATCCAGGTCGTTCCCGGTGGAACCGGTTCGCTCCCCTCTTTCCAACCCCAGGCCGCGGGCGCGGGGAGGGACCGTTCGCTTTTCCCGGGCCGGGTTTGCCAATACGCTCTGCCCCCGGCTACGAAGGGGGAAAACTGATCGGTCTCCGCCGGTTCTTCGGCCGCGGCCCGCGCCGCTCCTGCCGGGTCGCGCCGATAAATCTGGTAGAAGGAACCGTTCCACCCCTGCCAGACCGCGAACATCGTTCCGGCCCGATCCGCGCCCAGGGCCGGATTGACGTTGGGGGAGGTCCGGTTGGAGCTGATCCCGGTTTCCGGGGTGAAACCGTCGCCGTCCCATCTCGACCAGAAGATGCCCGTCCCCGTTTCCCGTTCCGAAGCCCAGGCCACGACCGGGACGTTGCCGGCCATGCCCAGGGCCGGCGTCATGTCCCATCCCCGGGAGGACGAGACCCGCATCGGTTCCGACCAGCTTCCCGGGGCTCCCCGGGCCGCCACGATCGCGGGGGGGGAGTCTCCCTGTTCGGCCGCCCAGACCACCCAGACGGTCCCGTCGGGGGCCGCGGCCACCGCCGGAGCGTGGTTGCGGTCGAAACGGTCCGCGGGGGGGAAAGGGTATTCGACGGCGCCGGCCGGATCCCAGCGTCGGAGGGTGACGGGGTTTCCGGGAAGTTCCCGGGCGACTTCGACGGACCAGGTTTGGGCCGGTGCCCCCCGCCCCGAGAGCGCTAAAAGCAACGCGGCGATCGCGGTCGAACGTTTCATAAGTATCTTGCCTTGTGCCCGCCGGCCGACGGGAATGTTCCGAGAAAAAAATTTATTGTAGTATTATACGGCGTTTTCGCGGTCTACAACAAGGAAAGAGGGAGAGCCGTGCCCCGCAAGAAACTCAGGTTTTGCCTGGTGACCACGTTTTATCCGCCCTTCCACCCGGGCGGCTGCGGTCTCCACGTCTACCACCTCGCCAATCTTCTGGCCGCCGACGGCCATGAGGTGGTCGTGGCCGCGTCGGCCGGCGCCCACGCCGTGAAAATCTCCGAACGCCGGCCGGGCGAATACCCCCACCACCCCGGGGTGCGCGTGGTCAGAGTCGAGGGGGGGAGGGGGGAAGCGTTGGCCACGTACCTGGCCGGCAGGGGGTTGAAGGCTTCCCGGGCCCTGCGCGGAGTGCTGGAACGGGAGCACGACGTCGTTCATTACCACAACATCTCGCTGTTCGGGGGGATCCGCTCCCTGGGGTGGGGTTCCGGGCTCAAGCTCTTTACCCAGCACACCTACTGGCTGCTCTGTCCGTCTCACTACCTGTGGAAGCACGGCCGGGAACCGTGCCGCCGCCCGTCCTGTCTTTCCTGCCTGCTGCGGGCGGGCAAGCCCCCCGCTCCCTGGCGCTGGGGCGGCGGCTGGCGCCGGCTCTTGGAGGGAGTCGATTCCCTGATCATGCCCTGCCGGTACATGCTGGAACGGCACCGCGCCGCGGGCTTCGGGGAAAGAATGGACCGCCTTCCTTACTTCGTGGCCCCGGTCGCCCCGTCTGCGGATGCCGCCCCCGGGCGGGAAGCTCCGCCGGGCCCGTTTTTTCTGCTCGTGACCCGTCTGGAGCGTTACAAGGGGCCCCGATTGGCGGTGGAAGCCTTCATGCGCACCTCGGGCGACGTCGGACTGGTGGTGGTGGGGACGGGCAGCATGGCGGGGGAGCTGCGGGCCCTGGCCGCCGCGGACGGCAGGGTGAAGTTCCTCGATTATGTCGCCCCCCGGGACCTGGAATGGTACTATGCCCATGCGACGGCTCTGCTGGCGCCCTCGCTCTGGCCGGAGATGGGCAACCAGACGGTACTGCAGGCGGCCTCGTGCGGGACGCCCGCGCTCGCTTCCCGCTCCGGGTGTCTCCCGGAACTGGTCGGCGAGCACGGCGCCGGACTGATGTTCGAGGGCCCGGAGGAGTTGACCGAGGCCATGGAACGGATTCGGGATCCGGATCTCCGCCGCCGGCTCGGCGACCGGGCCCGGGCGGCGTTCCGGGCGGAATACACGCCGGAAGTCTTTTTGCGGAGATATTACCGGCTCATCGACGACCTGACGGGAGAGGGGGGAGGGGCATGAAAAACCAACGGATCGTCTCCGCGGGAGCTTTGGCGGCCGCCTGCCTTCTGGCGGTGTCGGTTTTGTCTTCCTGCGGTTCCCCGGAGGGAAGCCGGCCCGATGTCGTTTTCGTCCTTCTCGACGCCCTGCGCCCGGATCACCTGGGGATCTACGGATACGGCGGCGGCACCTCTCCCCGCTTGGACGAGATGGCGCGGTCGGGGGCGGTTTTCCGCAACCACTTCGCCAACGGGACCTATACCCGCGCCTCCGTCCCGACGTATTTTTATTCCCGTTATTACATCAAGTCGCTTTTCCCGGCCGATCGCCGGCTTCCCCTGGAAAGTCCGGAGAACCTTTTCCGGGTTCTGGACCCGCAAGCCCTCTCCCTGGCCGCCCTCTTCAAGGCCAACGGGTACCATACCGTGCTTTTCTCGGCTCATCCCTGGTTCATCAGGGGCCACGAGCTGGTCGGCGATTTCGACGAGTTTTATCGGGTCTCAGGGGCGAAGAGCGCGCACGGCGAAGCGGACGAAGTCGTCAAACGGGTGGAGGAGTGGATCGCCGCCCGCGGCGAGGACCACCGTCCCTATTTCCTCTACATTCACATGATGGACACTCATTTCCCGCACGTCCGCCGCGCCGAGACCGAACGTTTCCTGGAAGGGGTGGATCCCGGGGAACCGGAACGGTTCGACTGGCGGGGTTATTTCCGGGGCCAGGAGATGGGGAAGTGGGGGCTTTGGTGGCTTCCAGGCGACTTCGGGCCGGAGGACAGGCGTTATCTTCATGCCCTCTACGACGGGGACGTGGCTTTCAGCGATTTCTGGGTGGGGAGGCTCGTCGATTTCCTGCAGGCCCGCGGCCGCGCCGACGACACGCTTTTCCTGATCACCGCCGACCACGGGGAGCATCTGGGGGACCACGGCCTGGCCGAACACGGCGGCCCTCCCTGGGATTCCGTTCTTCGGGTCCCCCTGATTCTCCGCTACCCCGCCGGGATCCCCGCCGGAACCGAAGTGAAGAAAATCACCGAGATGGTCGACATTCTCCCCACGCTGGCGGGGCTTCTGAATCTGAAGGTGCCCCCGGGAAAACGCTTCGACGGGAAAGACGCCTTCGCCTCCTCGACCGGCCCCGACTGCGCTTTGGGCCGCGATTTCCTCCGCGACGACAGGTTCAAATACTTTACCGACCCCGACGGCGTCCCCCATCTGTACGACCTCGCCCGCGACCCGAGCGAGGAGACGAACCTGGCTTCGGAACTTCCGGGCGAGGTCGAGCGCCTGACCGCTCTCAAAGCCAAGCTCCTGTTCGCCTCCCGCCGGCGTTACGAGGCGGCGGTCACGACTTCCCCGCCGAACCTTCCCTTCGCCATCTCCGCCGACTTCTTCACGCTTTCCTCCGCTTCCAAGGTTCTGGAGATAAGCCGTTACGGCTACCCTTCGCCGGACGGTGAAATCGCCGCCGCGGCGGACTCCGAACCGGTCTGGATACACAATCGGATCGCGGGCCGCTACTATGTCCTGGGCCGGAACCGGGACCTTCTCCGCCCGCTCCAGGTTTCCTTCGCGGTTCCCGACGGGGAGTACCGGGTGGGGATGGGGGTGTTGAACGCCGCCGATTTCCGGGGCGGCGCCCTCACCCGCTGCCGGGTCGCCGTCGGCCGCGACGATCCGGCCGCGGCCGTCCCCGTCGATCCCGCGAACGAGGCCGACGGATTGGCGGACCTGGGCCCCTGCCGGATCGAGGGGGGGGTCTTCCGCGCCTTTGTCTATCCGGAACCGGCTCCGGACTGGACATCGATTCTGTATTTCGGCTTCGAACCGGTCGGCGCCCCGGGGCGGCCCGCCGCCGCGGGGGGCGAGGACGGGGAAAGTTCCGCCGATCGGGTCGAAAAGATTAAAACCCTGGGCTACATGAACTGAATCGGAAGCGGATTGCGGCCGCCGGCCGGGAGAAGAAGACGATGGAGGGTTGCGGGAGAATTCACGGTTACGAGACGCGGATGACGGCGGCCGCGCTGAGGTTGCTGGGCCTGGCCGACCGCGACCCCCTCTCCCCCACCTTCGCCTGTTTCGATTATCCCTTCTGGCGGAGCAAGACCGCGACGTACGTCAACGCCCGCCTCCAGGAGGCGGTCTACTCCCTGGCGCTGCTCTACCGGGAGGAATTCCCGGGAAACGATTGGCGGGGCCGGCTGGAGATCTTCGAACTGGCGCGCGCGGGGATGCTCTTCTGGTCGGACTTGCAGCACCCGGACGGTTCTTTCGACGAATGGTACCGCGGAGAACACGGCTTTGCCGCCACCGCCTTTTCCGCCTTCGCCGTCTCCCGCGCTTTCGGCCTGTTGGAGCCGGACCTGGACGAGAACTCCCGCGAACGCCTGAAGAAAACTTTCGCCCGCGCCGGGACCTGGCTCTCCCGGCATGACGACCTGGACAAGCTCAACCACGAGGCGGTGGCGGCCGCCGCGCTGTACTCCCTGGGGGAGGCGCTCCAGGTCCCCGGATTCGCCGCCGCCGCCTCCGACAAGGCGCGAAAAGTGCTGGAACGCCAGACCGGGGAAGGCTGGTTCCCCGAGCTGGGGGGGCTGGACAGCGGGTACTCGTTTCTCACCCTGGAGTACCTGGCCCAATGCTGGACCTTCTCCCGCGCACCGGCTCTGGCCGGGGCCCTGGAAAAGGCGCTCGGGTTTCTGCTCGACCTCGTCCAGCCGGACCTGACCACCGGCCGCGAATACAACCTCTGCGGCAATTCCTACGTGTCGCTTCTGGGCGCGGCGATCATGGCCGAATTTTCACCGGCGGCCCGGGAGCTTTTCCTCCAGGGCGCTTCCCGCTCCAACGCTCTCGACCAGCTCGCTCAGGACGACCTCAGCGCCTGCTATCATCTCTACAACGGGCTGCTCTCCGTGCTCCACTATCGGCGCTGGTGCCGTCTCTACGACGAGACCGCGGCCCGGCTCCCCTGTCAGGGCCCCCCCTTCATCCGGGTCTGGCCCGAAGCCGGCTTGGTCGCGGCGCGGACCGGCGCTTATTACGCACTCTGCTCCGCCCGGGCCGGGGGCACGGTCAAGATCTACCCCGATGCCCTCCCCGAGACGCAACTGTGGAAGGACGCGGGTTATCGGTTGACCGCCGGCGGCCGGACGCTGGCCACCGGCGGCTGGTCGCCGGCGGGGCGCCTGGAAGTTCTCTCGGAGACCGCGTTCCGGGTCCGGGCCGGCTTTCGGGAGGTCTCGTATTTCTTCCCCGGCCGCTGGCTGAGGATGATGGTTTCCCTGATCAGCGCGGTCCCGGGCGGTTATCTGCTGATCAAGAAAGGGATGGACCTGGTTCGGAAGCGCAAGAGCGCTTCGCTGCAGCTTTCCCGAGTGTCCGGCGCCCGTTCCCGGGGAGGGCTGACGAGGAAAGTGGAGTTTACCCCTCAAAGCGTCCGGATCGGCGATCTCCTCGAACGCGCGTCCGCGGAACCCCTCCGGGCAGCCGCGGCGGAAATCTCCGTGTATTCCCGGGGGGTGTTGATCGCGCGCCCCGCGGGGGAACCGACGGCGTCCCTGCCCGGAGCGCTGGTCCGCGGCCGGCAGGTTCGCGTCGAAAAAGAGATCGCCTTCCCCGCCGGCGCGTTCACGGTCCGGATCACGGGCGGGGACGTCGATGGGGAGTAGATCGAAACCGTCCGGCCCGCTGTTCCGGGCCCTTCAGATCCTGGTCCTGGCGGCCGTTGCCTTCTTCCTGGGCCGCTATCTTTACCGGCTGGATTGGACTCGGTTCTGGAAGGAGCTGTCGGGAGCTTCTCCCGGGGGCCTGGTTCTTTCCATGGGCCTGACCGTGCTGGGGGGGCTTCTGGTCGCCTGGGGGTGGAGTTTCATCCTGCGGTCCCTGGGCAGCTTCGTCCCCCACCGCGCCGCCGTCCGGATCTACTTTCTCAGCGAGATGGCCAAATACATTCCGGGAAAGATCTGGACCGCGGTCGGCCGGGCGGTGATGCTGGAAAAGTGGTCGGTCCCCAAAACGGTGACCGTCTCCACCGTGGGGATCATGTTGATCGTCCTGGCCGCTTCCGGAGTGGTGGTTGCGCTCCTCTCCCTGCCGTTCTGGCCTTCCCTGGACGCGGCGGGCATATCCACCGGGTTTTTCCCGGTGTTGTTCCTGCTCCTGCCGGCGGCTCTGATCCTGCTGCATCCCCGGGTTTTCGATCCGGTGCTCAACTGGTTCCTGCGCCGGATCGAACGGGTCGACGCGCCCGTGCACCTGCATTACGGCCGGACGGTGCTCTTGGTCCTGTATTGGACCGGACTCTGGCTGATCAAGGGTCTCGCTACCTGGATCCTGCTGGCGGCGATATTTCCGCTTCCCCGGGTGCCCCCGCTCCCCTGGCTCTCACTCTCGGGGGTGATGGCGGTCTCCTGGATCGTCGGAGTCGTCAGTCCCTTCACCCCCGCCGGGCTGGGCATCGCCGAACTGACCATCGCCCTCCTGCTCCCGGCGCTTTTCGGGCTGGACGCTTCGTCCAGCGCCGTTTTCGCGTTTCTCTGCCGGATCTGGGCGGTTATCGCCGATCTGATCTGCGTGGGGCTGTCGGCTGTTATCGGCTCGCGCCGGGTCGGGGGGGGGCGGTAACGGGGGGCGCAACCGTCCCGTTCGTTGCTTCTGCGGGAGGGGGCGCGGGCACGGCGCCGGGCCCCGGGCCCCGCCGCAGAACCCGCACGATCTCTTCCGCGATCAGCCGGTGAGCTTCCGGGTTGGGATGTTTGTCGACGCAGTGAGGCGGTTCTCCCCGGTAGATGGTGTAGAGTTTCCCGAACGCGGCCCGGCGCCCGCGCGGTGGCAGGGGGGGTATCTTTTCCAGGAGCCGCGGCTGGGCGTCGATGATGGGGATGCCCAATTCGGCGAAACGGTCCGGGGGGGGCTGGGGTTCTTCTCCCCAGGGGAGGTTGAGGATATAGGCCTGGCCGCCGTTGGCCCGGGCGAGTTCGGCGATTTCTCCGAAAACGGCGCGTTCTATTTCCCAGTCGTCCCCTCCCGGTTCCGGAACGAGGCCGAGGCGTTTCTTGAGGTTGAAGAGGAACATATTCAAATCGTCGTGGAAATAGAGGGGGAGACCGGCCCGGAAGAAGAAGGAGATGAAATCGGCCGTGCCCGCGGCCGTTTCCCGGAATTCCTCGAAGGGAAGGTCGAAGAGGATGCTCTGAAAGACCGGCCCGTGAACCCGGAGCCCCCCGGGGGTTTCGTAGAAATAGGGGATGGGAGCCGCTCCCAGGAACCCGATCGGCCCCAACGCCCGCTTGGCTCGCTCCACCAGCCACGGCGACCACTGCACGATGACGACTTCCGGTTTCAGGCGCGGGATCAGGGTCCGGGCCCGCAGCAGCATCTGGGTCAGCCCGTAACTGCAGACCCCGGCGTTGACCGTGTCCCATCCGAGCATTTCCCCGGCTTTCCAGATATAGGTGTCCTCTTCGGCCACGGCGTCCCCGTAGGTGAACGAACACCCCAGGGCCATCAGGAGGGGGTGGGTCGCCGCCGCCGACCGGGAGGCGGCGGCGGGGATCCGGCAGCCGTTTTCGTCGCAGAGCGTGGGAATGGGAGGCCCCTCCGAAAAGGTCTGCAGGCCGGATGAAGAGGGGAGGGGGGCGAACCCCAGCGCCTGATCGGGGGCGTGGACGCGCCCCCGCCACCCGCGCACTCCGTTCTTGAGATACTGATAGAGGGGGTAAGCCCGCCGGTAGACCGAGTAGAAATATACCCCTCCCGCGCCGCCGACGGTCACGACCAGTATGAGCACGGACGCGGTGAAGGCGAATATCCAGCGTTTTCTTGGCGAGTATTCGTGCACTTCCCGGCTCCGAAACGCCGTTTCGAGGTACTCCCTCGGGTAACAGTATATATGACGATTCCCTCCCCCGGTCAATGCCCGCGGCGGTCGGGTATTTCTCTGGCCAGGCTCGGCGAGTTTAGTACAATAACCGCACGCGATCTGGAGGCAGGGCCATGGCTGGATATGACGGAGAGGGAACGATACCCCGCTCGAACCGGGCCGGAGCATACCGGGTCCGGGTCTGCGGCCGGGGGGGGTGGGGCTCGTTCGTCGTCCAGGGGACGGTTCTGACCCTTTTTTCCTGCTTCCCCACCGTCTGGGGGAGCCTCTTGCGGCCCCGGGTATACCGGTTGATCCTGGGTGCGGTGGGGGCGGGGTGCTTTCTGGAGAAGAACATCCGTTTCTACCGCCCCTCCCGGGTGCGGTTGGGGGAGCGCGTCTTCGTCGGCGAGGGAGCGTTTTTCGATGTCGGCGGCGGCGGCGAGTCGATCGAAATCGGGTCCGACAGCCACGTTTCCCGGTATGTGTCCATCCGCACCCAGTACGGCCGCGTCGTCGTCGGGTCCCGGGTCAATATCGGCGCCGGGTCCTTTCTCTATGGATACGGAGACATCGAAATCGGCGACGACTGTCTCCTGGCCAACCAGGTGGAAGTGGTGACCGGGGGCCACGAACACGGCCGCCGGGACCTGGCCATGCGTTTCCAGGGACGGCGCCCCACCCGGACCGTGATCGGGAGGGATTGCTGGTTGGGGACCCACGCGGTGGTCCTGGGAGGAGTCTCCCTGGGGGAAGGCTCGATCGTCGGCGCCGGGGCGGTAGTGACCGGCGACATTCCACCCTACAGCATCGCCGTCGGGGTTCCCGCCCGGGTTATCGGAACCCGCGCGTCCGCGGGGGAGACCGGGACATGAGGGTACTGGTCTCAATCTTCGAGGAACTGTATCCCCTCAGCGGGGGCGGTTCGCCGCGCATCTCCAACCTCTGCCGGGCCTTTGCCCGGGGCGGCCACGAGGTGATTGCCGCCGGAGGGTTCGCCGCTTCCGACCGGGAAGTCAGGGAGTACCTGGGCTGCCGGGAGCTGGTCCGGCTCAAGAGCGTCAGCCGCCTCGATCCGGGGAAAATGAAGAAATATCTCACCGCCCACCCGGTCAACCTGGCCCGGGTGGGGCGGGCCGTCCGCCGGCTGGCTCCCGACCTGGTGGTCTCGCATAATACCATCGCCGGTTACGGCGCCCTCCTCGGGGCCGGGATCTCCCGCCGGCGCCCTTTTCTCGTCCTCGACCTGACCGATGTGCTGTTCGAGTACCTGGACGATTACCGGTCCGGCGGTTGGTTGCGGGCGGTTCAGCGGGGGGGACGGCGCCTGGAAACCTCCGCCATTCGGGGTTCGGACCTCATCATCACCATTTCCGACTCCATGAAGGAGATCGTCGAAGGGTACGGGGCTTCGCCGCGACGGATCGAAGTGGTCTGCGACGGGGTGGACCCCGATATTTTCCGGGAGACCGACGAGACCGCCCTGCGAGCCCGCCACGCCCCCGGAGCGGAAGCCGTCGTTCTGTTCCAGGGCGTCATCGATCCCCAGGACGGCCCGGATCTCCTGGCCGCCGCCGCCGAGCGGGTACTCCAACGCCACCCGTCCGCGAAATTCTGGGTCATCGGCGAAGGCTCGGCCATCCCGGGGCTGAAGAAGCTGGTGGGGGAGACGGGGATCGCCGGCAGTTTTTATTTTTCCGGGTGGGTCACCCAGGGGGAAGTCGCCCGCTACCTGAGCGCGGGGGACATCGGACTGGTTATTCTTCCCGATATCCTTTCCGCCCGGGGCCGGGTGACGCTCAAGGAGTTCGAATACTGGGCCTGCGGTCTGTCGGTGGTGGCTCCCCGCCTCCCGGCCCTGGAAGAGGTGATTGCCGAGGAGGAGAACGGTCTTTTTTACCCCCCCGGGGACGCGGAACGGATGGCGGACTGCGTCAACCGCCTGATCGAGGACCCCGGTCTTTCCCGGCGCTTGGCGGTTTCCGGTCAGCGCCTGGTGCGCGAAGAATACCGCTGGGACCGTTTAGCCGACGAGTTCGTCTCCCGCAGCGTGGCCGCGCTCGCCCGCGCCCGATCCGCTCCGGACCTCAGTCGATAAGTCCCGAAGTTTTTCCGGCGGTTTGCTGCACGGCGAGATCGTCGACCCCGATCCCGGCGCAGCGGTACCGCCCGCGCCGGGCGGTCTTCCCCCCGAAGTCGATGGCCCCGACCGGGCAGAAATGGAGGCAGGCCAGGCAGTTTTGGCAACGGTTCCCCCAGACCGGCCGGCCGTTTTCGTAGGAGATATTTTCCACCGGGCAGATCCGCGCGCAGAGGCCGCAGGATGTGCAGGCCGCGGAGACCCGGAACCGCCGCGCCCGGTCCGGGAGCCGCCGCCGCCAGAGCCGGTTGACGGCGGGGCAGAGCACGCTCAGAAAGGCGTTGATGTCGGCGATCTTCGTCTTCCCCTCCCGGATCAGGGCGGCTGCGGCCCGGGTGCGCGCCCGGGCCCGTTCCCGTATCCGTTCCTGTTTGGCGGCCGGGGGGATGTCGTAGAAGGGGGTATAGTTGGCGGGCATGTTCACCGGGTGGCATCCGGCCAGGGATTTTCCCCGCGCGTTCAGCAGTTTTCGCAGTTGGCCGGAGGGGCCTCCGGGGGCTCCTCCCCGGGTGAAAACGGCGACGATCCGCCGCACGTCGTCGAGGTCCGTCTCGGCGGCGAACCGGGCGACCAGTTCGGGCAGGCCCCAGAAATAGAGCGGGAATACCATAAGCAGGGTTTCCGCGCTGAGGCGAGTCGCTCGGGGTCCGACAAAAGCGGTCATGGGCTCCGGGGCCTCGGCTCCCAGATCTTCGGCGAGCCACCGGGCCACGGTCAGGGAGTTTCCCGTCCCCGAGAAAAAACAGAGGGCGTATTCCTTCATTGCGACCTCCAAGGTGCCGGTTGGCTTGAGATTACAGGAAATCGCTGCGGTTGTCACGTTCCTCGCTTCGGGCCGCGTTCCCGGTCCGAGTTCAGGTGGACGAAGCCGGAGCGATATGGTTCAATACCCGTTATCCCGTACCTTGAGGACGACGAGACCGTGAAAGTGCTTATATCCAACCCCCCCTGGCCCGGAGAAGGGTTCGGGGCCCGTTCCGACGTTCGGTGGCCGCACAAACGCAGCGACAAGTTCATCGAATACCCGATCTACCTCGCTTATCTGGTGGCGATCGTCCGCGGCGAAGGCTACGACGTCGAGTTTATCGATGCCGTTCTCGAGGAGCTCTCCATAGCGGATTTCGCCGGCCGGGCCGGCGCGGCGGCGCCGGATATGGTCGTTTTGGAATGTTCCACCCCCTCCATCGATTACGATCTCCGGACCGCCGCCGCCGTGAAAGCCGCCGCCCCCGCGGCCATGGTGGTCCTGATCGGGTCGCACCCCACCGTTTTTCACCGGGAGATCATGGAAGAGAACCCGGAGGTGGACGTCGTCTGCCGGGGAGAATACGATTTCACCGTCCGCGATCTGGCCCGGGCTCGGGCCGGGGGAAAGGGCCTGGAGGAGATCGAGGGGATCACCTGGCGTTCTCCCCGGGGCGTCAGGGTCAACCCCGAGCGGCCGCTGATCGCCGATCTGGACGAGATTCCCTTTCCCGCCCGGGACCTGGTGGCGAGCAAGTATTACCGGCAGGGGACTTTTCGCGGGAAGACGCCGACCACGGTGGTCACGTCCCGGGGATGCCCCTTCGGGTGCACCTACTGCCTTTGGCCGCGAACGCTTTACGGGAGAACGTTCCGGGCCCGGTCCGCCGGGAACGTGGTGGACGAACTCGAGGAATGCGTCCGGCGCTACGGCATCGACGAGGTTTATTTCGACGACGACTCCATGGCCCTGGACCGGGAGCGGATGCTGAAGATATGTTCCCTGATCGTCGAGCGCGGTCTGCGTTTCGAATGGATCGCCCAATGCCGGGTTTCGAGCATGGACGAAGAAGTGCTGCGGGCCATGAAGCGTGCCGGTTGCCGGTATATCCGGTTCGGCGTGGAATCGGGATCGCCCAAGATGCTGCGGCTGATGAAGAAAGGGATCACCACCGAACAGGTCGTCCGGGCCTTTGCCCTGGCCCGGAAGGTGGGGATCAGGACCCAGGCGTTTTTCCTGTTCGGGGTTCCGGGAGAGAATGCGGAGACGATCGAGGAAACGATCCGCTTCGCCAAGCGGCTTCCCGCCGACAGCGCCCAGTTCGCGGTGGTCATCCCCCATCCCGGCACCGAGCTGTACGCTTCCGCCCGAGCCGCCGGCTCCCTGAAGTACACTTCCTGGGAGGATTTCTCTTCCTGTCGCGGCATGATCGAAACCCCCGAACTCTCGCTGGATCAGGTGGAGGCGGCCCGGATTCGGGCGTACAAGGAGTTCTATTTCCGGCCCTCGTTTCTTCTGCGCACCCTGGTCGGAATTCACAGCCTGGATGATCTTAAAAGCGTACTCGCCAGCGCCCGGTCCATCGTCAGCCGGATCGGTTTCTTTCGGCGGGATTGACCCAGGAGAGCGGGATGAATGAGAAACGGTCAACGCGGGTTTCGGTCCTTATCCCCCTCTACAACGAAGAGGAGAACCTGGAGCCCCTGGTCGGGCGTCTCCGGCCGGTGCTCGATTCCCTCGGCGCCGATTGGGAGGTGATCTTCGTCGACGACGGTTCCACCGACGGGTCCTTCGAGCGCCTGCGTCGGCTTCGCGACGGTTGTCCCGGGCTGAAAGCCGTCCGCTTCCGGCGCAATTTCGGGAAGTCCGCCGCCCTCAGGGCGGGTTTCCGCCAGGCGCGGGGAGATCGGGTGGTGATCATGGATGCCGACCTTCAGGACGATCCCGAGGAGATTCCCGGACTTCTGGAGCTGCTCGACCAGGGTTACGACCTGGTCGGGGGGTGGCGCGCCGACCGGCGCGACCGCTTCGTCAAGCGGCAGACTTCCCGGATCTATAACCTGGCCACTTCGACCCTGACCGGCATCCGGATACACGACTTCAACTGCGGCCTGAAGGCCTTCCGCCGGGAAGTGATCGAGTCGATTCCCGTGCACGGAGAGCTGCACCGCTACATCCCCGTTCTTGCGCACCGGCGCGGATTCCGGGTCACGGAGAAGAAAGTCCGCCACCACCCCCGCCTCCATGGGGAAAGCAAATTCGGGCCCTACCGGTTTTTCGCCGGGTTCGCCGATCTGGTGACCGTTCTCTTCCTGACCAGGTACTTCAAAAAACCCCTGCATTTCTTCGGGGGGTTGGGGTTGATGTTCTTCGTCGCCGGTTTCGCGATCGATTTCGTGCTCCTGGTCGGGAGTCTGTTCGGCGAAACCATCCGTACCCGGCCGCTCCTCTTCCTCGGCATCCTGCTTATGTTGATCGGATTCCAGTTCATCTCCACCGGGCTGTTGGGCGAGATGCTGGCGATGGGGCGGGATGAAGACGAACGGGAGTATCTGGTTGGTGAGACTCTCGAGTAATCGCTGGCTGCGGGGGCTGGCCCGGGCCGGAGCTTCCCCCTATTTCCCCCTCCTGCTCCTGGGTGCGTTTCTTCTCTTCGTCTTCGTCCGGGCGATGGCGTCGTACTCCGCCGCCCTCGGTTCCGACCCTTTCGGGATCGTTCACTTCGCCGGCCACCTCTCGAGGGGAATGCTCTTCAGCGATTTCCCCGTCTACGATTGGTTCAAGCGCGACTGGGCCCCGGGCGAAGCCCATTTCGTCCTCCACGGCAACTACATCGCCGACGGGCAACGGCTTTTCTGCAAGTACACGATCGGGTTCCCTCTCATCCTGGCCGGGTTCATCCGGGTACTGGGGCCGGGATCGGTATATTTCGCCAACGTGGTGGTGCTGGTCATCCTGTTGGCCGCGGAATACGGCCTCGCCCGGTCCTTCCTCCGGAACTTTACGGGCGATCGGCTGCTGGCCCTGATCGCTCCCATCCTCCTGATGGTTCTGGTCAACAAGATCTGGGGCCTGGCTCTGCGCCCGGCCCGGGATCTTTCCGCCCTGGCCTTGCTGGTTCTCGGGTTTTACCTGGGGGCCGTGGGCCTGGGCCGGGCGCCGCGGCTTCGCTGGGGTGCCGTGGGGGCCGGGGCCTTCTGTCTCGGTTTCGCCGGCTCGGTCCGCTTTCCCAATGTCCTGGCCGCGGTGCCCGCGTTCGTCTATCTCCTCGAGCGCCTGTTGCGGAAGAGCACGCTTCGCCGGGGAACGGCCGCGGTCTTGTTGGCGGTCCTCTGTTTCGGCCTGGGCCTGGTTCCCGCCCTCTACCAGAATCTGGAATCGACCGGGAATTTTCTCAAGCCCCCCCGTCCCGAAATCGTGGACCGAAACCCGGTTCAGGTGGAGGGAGAAACCAACCCCCCCCCGCTCTGGCTGGGGTTCTTCAAGACCACCGCCCCGGAAACCCTGGGGTACTTCTGGCGTCTGTACGGCCCCTTTTTTCTGGGCCTGATCCTGCTCGGCGCGGCGGCGCTGCGCCGCTCCCCCGGCGCCCTGATCGTCTGTCTGGGCGTCCCGGCGGTCTTCGTGCTTTTTTACAGCATGTGGGTCCACCTCATGATCAGGTACATGATGGTCGCCCAGCCGTTTCTGGTGGTGCTGGCCGTCGCCGGGTGCGGCTACCTGCTGGCCGCGCCCCGCCGCTGGGCCGTGGTTCTTCTTCCCCCGGTGCTCCTGCTCGATTGGGCGGCGCGTTCCCGGCTTCCGCACGCCTACGGCCTGGAATATGTGGATACTCCGGTCCTGATTTTCGGAGTTTTTCTTTGGATCGCCGCCGCCTGGCCGTCGCGTCCGCGTCGGGCGCGGCTGCGGGTTCTGTTTCTCGCGGCGGGCGTCGCCGCCGTCTTTCTGGGGCGCTACCCCGCCGTCCTCCGGGACCAGGCCGAGGAAGCTTTTCAGCTTCCCCAGGCGCGCCGGCTGGGGGCCGACATCGATGCCCTGGTCCCCCCGGGCTCGGTGATTTTCGCCACCAAACCGGTTTCCGAATACATCAACCTCTTCACCCGGTCGTACTCCCTGCGTCCCTTCGAGATGGCCCGGATGCGGGTCGAGACCAGGGCGGGCATCGAACGGATCCTGGAGAGGGGCACCGGCGTTTTCCTGATCGAGTCGTCCGGTTGGAAGCGAGACGCCCGTAAGGCCGAGCCGTCTCTTCTCTACCACTTCGACCTGAAGGAAGCCGGCGCCGTGCGCGGCGCCGACTATAACCTGGAAAAACGGTTCGGGCGCCCGGTGAGCCGGATCTTCGAGGTGGTCCCCTGGCGACCGGGACCCGTAAGCTCGGTGCTGAAGGTGCCCGCGGGGGACGGCCCGTGGCTTTTTTCCCTGGACGCGCGGGCATTCAACCGCGCCGGCCCCCGCCGGGCCGAAGTCGCCCTCGGGGGCCTGAGGCTCGCTTCCTCCCTGGAGAACGGCCGGAACTTTTTCGTAGTTCCCCGGGGCGCCCTTCCCGGTCCGGAGGCGGTTTTGACGGTTGACGCTTCCGATCCCGTCCCCCGGGATCTGGCCCCGCGGCTGCAGCCGCTCGATCGGCCCTGGGAGGTGGACCTGGGAGCCGAGCCCGACTTCCCCGGTGACTACGCCCGCGACGGATTCTCCGAGGCCCGCTTGCGCGACGCCGACGCGGTGCGCCTCTGGTGGGGGCAGACGGGCCGCGCCGTCGTTCCCACCCCCGGAGGGTCGGGATACGAACTCTTCGCCGTCTTGAAACTGGCCAACGTCCGCGGCGCGCCCCGGCCTGCCTTCCTCCGGGTCGCCCTCAACGGGACCCCGGTGGCGGACCTCGACCTTTCCGACCTGGCCCGGGGCTGGCGGGAATACCGGGTGGCGCTTCCGTCCCGGGCTCTTGTCGGCCTCCGCGGGGTCCTGGAATTGACCCCCTTCGTTCCCGCCGGTAACCCGATTTCTCCGGACGAGAATAGAGTAGGAGCTTTTCTGGCCGGCGGTCTTGTTGTCGAACGCTGTCCTCTCCAGTTGGGGATGGCCCTTCCCCCGGGGAAGTCCTCGTTTCTGGCTTTTCAGGTCGAATCTGGAGAAGGTGCGACGGTCTGTCGTCCCCCTTACGTCTTTTTCGTCGACTCCGACCGGCTGGGGGAAGCGCCCGCCCCCGGCGTTCAGCGCGTCCTTCTCCCCCCCGGCCCGGGCGGCGGGGCGTTTCTGGAGGCGTTTTCGCGGCAGGGGGGGTGCCGGGTGCCCTTTTCGCCGGAGTATCTGCTGGTTCCTTCCGCGCCGGCATTTGAAATCGACGTCGGGGGAGACGCCGACTGGGCCTTCGCGGAGACCGGGTTTTACGGGGCCGAGCGTCATCTGGGGACCGAGACCGTGCGTTGGACCTCCGGCCTTTCCCGCCTGGTCGTCCCCTTGTTTTCGGGAATGGAAACCGGCGGGGAAGTACGTTTTCGGGCGTTCAACCTCGCCCCCCCGGCCGCGGGCCCGATTTCGGTGACGGTCCGCCTCGCCGGCCGGGTTCTGGGCACGGTGTCGCCGCCGCCGGGGGAGGGGGTGTATCGGTTCCCATTCTCTCCGGACGGGTTTTTCCCGCGGTTGGCGGTCCTGGAATTCGAATCTTCGACCTGGCGACCGTCCGATTTCGGGGGAGGAGCCGACGACCGGGAATTGGGCGTGATGCTGGACTGGATCCGCCTGGGAGCTCCGGAAGACGGCGGCCGCCTGCCATGAACCGAATCTGCGCCGCTCTTCTGGTCGCGGTGGTCGTGGTTGTGGGGGTCTACGGGGCCACCAACTACAACGCGCTCCTGAACTCCGACAGCTACACGTATTTAAGCTACGCCCGGAGCCTGGCCCGAGGAGGGGTCTTCGGCGATCCCGGGATCTATTCCCATTTCCGCTCCTACTGGCCCCGTGAACGCTCCAGCCTCATCTCCGGAAACCGCCACATGGATGGGGGAAGGATCTTCTACGACATCGATGTCGGTTATCCTCTTCTCCTGGCCCTGGCGATCCGCGGTTTCGGTCTGCCCGCCGTTTTCCTGGTCAACCCCCTCTTGCTCCTGGTCCTGGCCGTTTTTCTGGCGCTCCTCGTCCGGCGCACGGTGGGGCCGGGCGACCCCCGGGCCTGGCCGGCGGCGCTGGCGGGGCTGCTCGTTTTTCTCCTGCTTCCCCCCGGCCGGGTGTTGCTGTCGAGCATGAAGATCATGCGGGACATCCCCCCCCTGACCGCGCTGGTCGTCTCCTACTACCTGGTGGTCGTGTTCGCCCGGAGTGCGCGGCGGCGGTGGGGCGTTCTGCTGGGCGCGTCCGCCGCCTTCGGCGCGGCGGCCCTGATCCGATATACCTTCTGCATCTACGCGATCCCCTTCTGCGCTTACCTGGGCGTTTCCCTGGCGGCCCGGCGCGAGCCCTGGACCCGGTGGTTGGCGGCGGTTCTGCTGTTGGTCGTTCCGGCGCTGGTTCTGCTTTCGCCGGTGATCGTCAAGGATTTCGCCCGGTCCGGCGACCTCTTCGATACGGCCAAGGCACTCTGGAGCTACGTCGGCGCTTCGGATTCCCGGGGAGAAGTCTTTTCCCTCGACCACCTGGACGAAAGCGGCGCCTGGTATTTCGACTTTCTCCTTCGGGTGTATACCCCGGTGGGGATTTTCTTCGTGTTGGCCGGCCTCGGGTTCGGTATCCGCCGCCGGGAAGTCTGGTCGCTGTTTCTCCCCCTCTTGATTCTGCACCTGGGGCTCTTCGCGATTTTCCGGTTCAAGCACTCGCGTTACCTGCTGCCGGTATACTGCATTTTCAGCGGTCTGGGCGCCTGGGGATGCCTGGAACTCTGCCGCGTTCTACCGTCCGCGCTGGGGCGGATCGAGCGCCGGGCGTTCGCGGTTCCGCTGCGCCTGGCGGCGGCGCTGGCCGCCGCCGGCGCCGCTGTTTATTTCCTGGCCGCCGGTTATTCCCCCGCGCTGGCCGCCCTCTCGCTGGCGGTCGTCCCCGCGGTCTTGATCCCGTACCCGTCTCAGGTCGCGCCCGGGATTTTACTGGCGGGGTTGTCCGTCGCCCTGCTCGTTCAGGCCGTTCCCCCCGTTTTCGGGGGAAAACGTTTCACCATCTCCGACGCCCGGCGCCTGGGGGAAGCGTTCGACGCCCGGACCGCTCCCGGATCCCTGGTCGTCTGCGCCCGTTACCTGAAACAGAACATCGACGTATATTCCCACTGCGTGGCCCTCAACCCCAACCAGATCAGCAGCCCCTTCGGTTTGACTCCGGCCGAGGCGGTCCGTGTCCTCATTCGGGACGGCGTCGAAGTTTACGCCCTCGACAACAAGGGAAAACGCAAGGCGGCCCGGTTCGTCGAGCAGTTGCGGGATTATTTCGATCTGCGTCCGGTCTATCGCTGGCGTTCGGCCGACCTCAACATCGACTACCCCCAGTTTTCGGAGCGGGAGTTTCTCACCCTCTTCCGCGTGCTTCCCTGGAGCGCCGTTCCGGTGGTTCTTCAGCCCGGACCCGGAACCTCCGGCGCGGCGGTCTTCGACGCCCGCTACCCCTGGTGGACGGGAGACCGTGACTATATCCGCGCGACCGCCGACGGCGCCCCCCTGGAGGGGGAGGTTCTGGACGGATACAATTACCTGAAATTCCCGTCCGCGGGTTCGGCGGTCGAGTTCGCCTCCGACCGGGGCCTGCCCGCTTTCCGTATTCTGCGCGGTTTCGAACCCGACGGCAGCATCTCCCTCCCGTTCGGTTCTTCTTCAGGGATCGAGGACTGGAAACTGCTCGACGACGGTTTTTTCCGGGAGCCGGGGGGAAAACAGTGGCGCACCTTGTCGGGGAAAGGGGCGGTCAGGATTCCCCCCTTCCGGGGCGAGGGCGCGACGGTTTCCCTGCGGGTCCGCCCCCGGGGGGGCGCGGCCCGTCTCGCGCTCGCGCTCGAAGGGAAGCCTCTGGAGACGGTGGATCTCGGTCCCGGGGATTGGCGCGAGCTGGTCGTTCCGGTTCCGCCCGCCACCGCCGAGGTCGGCGCGGCCCGTCTCGAACTCGAAGTTCTTTCGGACGACGGCGCTCCGGCGCGGCTCGACCTCGGCGCCGTAAGGATGACCGCCGGGCGGGGGGAATGATCCGTTTCCCCGCCAACTTCCGGTTGTTGCTGGGATCGCTGCTGTTCGCGCTGCTTCTGGGAGAAGGAGCCGCCCGGCTTCTGACCCGGACCGACGAGGACGGGCAGGCATGGTTGGGTTCGTTTGCCCTGCTCCCGTACCGTTTCCCCGCCGCCACCACCCGGGCAGCGATCGAGCGATATCTCCGGCTTCGGGATCAGGCGTATATCGTGCGCGACCCCCAATTGGGCTGGGATTTGGCGCCGAACGCCGTCGGTGGCGACGGCCTCTACCGGACCAACGCCGCCGGGCTGCGCTCGCCGCCCCGCGAGTATGCCGCGCACCCTCCGCCGGGCGTCGTCCGCGTGGCGCTGTTCGGGGATTCCTTCACCCACGGGGACGAGGAACCCTGGGAGAAGTATTGGGGGGCGTTTCTGGAAGAAGAGCTGAACGCGAGCGGCCGCCGCGCCGAGGTTCTCAATTTCGGGGTTCCCGGGTACGGGGTGGGGCAGGCTTATCTCCGCTGGCTCCGGGACGGTACCGCCTTTCATCCCGACATCGCGGTGTTCGGCTTTCAGCCCGAAAACATGCGCCGGACGGTCAACGTCTTCCGGCAACTGTACAGCCGGTCCACCGGGATGATCTTCTCCAAGCCGCGGTTCCGCCTGACGTCATCCGGAACCTTGGAGGCGGTGAACCTTCCCATCCTCCCCCTGGAAGAGGTACCCGCCGCCCTGGAGCGGCTGCCCTCGATCGCTCTGGGCGCCTACGAATATTGGTACCGCCCGGACCATTACCGGGACTGCCGGCTCTACCGCAGCCGGCTGGCGGCCCTGATCGTTTCCGCTCTCTTCGCTCCGGGCGGCCGCCCCGGCGGCGACGACGACCACGGCCCCGGTCTCCTCCCCGAGGCCGAGGGCTCCGAAGGTTGGGAGGTCACCCGGACGCTCCTGGAGGCGTTCGCCGCTTCGGTCCGGGAGGAAGGGGCGGTCCCGGTGATAGTGCATATCCCCGACAAACCTTCCCTGAAGGAGATCGAGGCCGGGCGGCGCCCCCCGTACCTCGACCTGCTCGATGAACTCGCCGCCCGGGGCGTCCCGGTATGCGACCCCGCTGCCGAACTGGCCCGCGGGCACAAGTTCTACAAACACGCCCATCTTTCCAGCCGGGGCGGCAGGGCCCTCGCCCGGTTTCTGGCCCGGGAGTTGGAACGGTATTTAGATGCCGGGGAGGGCACGGCGCCGTGAAACCCAGGGTGTGGGCGGGAATATTTTTTCTGGTCTCCGCCGCAGTCTACTCCGCCAATATGCGGGTGGTGGGAGCCGGCGACTGCTGGGCGGTGCGCTACGTTCCCGTCAGCATCCTGCGCGAGGGCAACCTCGACCTCAATGAATTTCCCGAAGTGAAGTTCCAGGTTTGGGACTGGACCCGGGGGAGGAAGTTCCGGATACCGCTTCAGCCGGTCGTGGCCGGGATCGCCGCGGTCCCCGTCTTCGCCGCCGCCGACCTGCTAGGGGTCCCCTTCACCCCGGTGAACATAGCCTACCTGGGGAAAGGTGCCGCCACACTTTGCAGCGCGGCGGCCGCCGCCTGCTGCCTGCTCCTCCTCTGGAGGCTCCTCCCCCCGGCGGGCGCCGTTCTCTATACCGCGGTCTTCGCCTTCGGGACCTGCGTCTGGTCGGTGAGTTCCCAGGACCTCTGGCAGCACGGTCTCAGCCACTTTCTGCTCACGGCCGCTCTCCTCTGCCTCTTCTCCGCGTCGGGACGGCGCTCGCGGGCCGGCCTCTCCGGGTTTTTCCTCGCCTGGGCCGCCGTCGTCAGGGGGATGAACATCCCCCTGGCCGCGTTTCTTTTCCTCTACCTCTGCCTGGAATACCGGGATCAGGTGCTTCCGTTCGTTCTCTGGTCTTTGCCCGCCTTGGGCTATACCCTGGCGTTCAACTTCTATTATTTCGGCGCGCCCGGCAACGCCATCATCGGCTACGCCCTGGGAAAATTCAGTCCGGCCGGCGCGCCCGGGGCCCTGGCCGGCCTCTTGTTTTCGCCGGCCCGCGGGCTTCTCTTCTTCACCCCGGTCTTCGTTTTTTCTTTTTACGGGGCCTGGCGGGGTTGGAGCGCGCCTTCCCCCTTCCGGACGCTCTACCGCTTTCTGGCGGCGGCGGCGGGGGCGTACGTCCTTTTTCTCTCCGCCTGGTTCATGTGGTGGGGGGGGCATTGCTACGGATACCGGATGCTGGTGGACCTCGTCCCCATCCTGATCGTGCTCATGGTTCCGGCCTGGCGCCTTCTCTCCGGCTCGGCGGGGTTTCGCCTGCTCTTCGCCGTTCTTCTGGCCTGGTCCGTATTCCTGCAGGGCGCCGGAGCTCTGTATTACGGCGACCGCTGGAACGGCCGCCGGCATATCGACCGGCACCCGGAGCGGCTCTGGTGGGTGCGCGGCGGCCAGATCGACTATATGCTGGCCAAGGCCCGGGAACGGGGTTGGCGGGTGGAGCGCAGAGTCCTCCTCCCGGAGGGGCAGCGCGCCCGACCCGACCGGATTCCGGAGGGAGCCGGACCGTGACCCGGGGCGCGCCCGTCAAGACGGCGCTGGCGCTGCTGCTGATCGCGGCCGCCGTGTTCGCCTGCTACCACCGCCTGCTGCTTCCCCGGGACGGAGGCTATCCCGGTTGGAACATCGTCAAATGGGGTTTGAAGGATTTTATGTATCCGCGGCTGATCTTCGATTCGGATGCCGTTCTTTCCGGATATTTCCCCCTCTGGAACCCCTATCAATACGGGGGCAGCCCCTGGTGCTCCAATTTCCAGGCCGGGCTGTACCAGCCGCTGAACTGGGCGGTCATCCTGCTGGGGGGATATTCCGCCCTGGCCCTTCAATACCAGATGACGGTCCTTTTCCTGATCGGGGGCTGGGGGATGTTCGCCTGCGCCCGCGAGTTCGGTGTGGGCCGTGCCGGCGCCGCCGTCTCCGCCGTCTCGTTCGCCGGGGGCGGATTTTTTGTCGGCAACGGCACCTACTTCCCTCAGGTGAACACGCTGGTCCTCCTCCCGTTCTGTCTGCTCTTCTCGCGGCGGCTCGCCCGCCGATTTTCCTGGAGCGCCTTGAGTCTGGGAGCGGTTTCGTTCGCTCTCCTGGCGGCGGCGGGGTTTCCGACCATGTCTTTTTTCCTGGGAGCGACGGCCTGGCTGACCGGGTGGGCGTCGGGCGCCGCTCCCGGAAACGCCCCGCGGCCGGGACGGATTTGGAGGCGGATGGCGCTGCTGGCGGCGGCGGCGGCGCTGCTGGCGGCGCCGCTTCTGTTCCCCGCGGCGGAAAGCTACTCCTGGCTGACCCGGCCCCAGCGGGTTTCCGATCCGGGCTCGGGTTGGGAGACGGTGGTGGCGGGAAAATCGCTGGGAGTCCCCAACTTCGTCAGTCTGGCCGTCCCCTTCGTCGCCAACGCCGACATATCCGGGACCGGGCTCTGGATCGAATTCCGGAATTGTTTTTTGGGGCTGATCCCTCTCGTCTTCGCCGTCTATTACCTGGTCCGCGGCCGGGGCCGTGACCGGGCGGTGGTCTTCATCGTCGTGACGGCGGCGGCGGCTCTGGCGCTGGGGTTCACGCTGCCCCCCTACCGATGGCTTTACCGGCGCGTGTTGCCGCTGCGGCTGGTCAGCCATCCCGCCATGGATTTCCGCGCCCTCTTCCTCTTCTACCTCTCCCTGGCCTCGGGGATGGGGTTCGATCTCCACCGGCGCCGGAACCGGGCGGGGCCGTTTCTCCTGGTCTACCTGGGCATAGCGGCGGCCGCCGCCCTCGGCTTGGTCGTGATCATGCGCGGCCGGGACTCCGGTCTTCCGCCATCGGTCTGGACGGCTTTCGCCGTCACCATGCTGCTTCCGGTCCTGGGGTTGCTGAGGCGGGGACGTCTCCGGGACGGTCTTCTTCTGGGCGCCGCCGTCGCCGAGATCGCGTATTGGGGTAATTATAACTTCTCCACCATCGGCGACCGGGTCGGAACGGGGTTCTGGCTCAAGCGCCTGGATAAGGAAGCCCGGCGGGAACGGAGGGTGGACCGGACGGACAAGCTTGCCCGCCGCTCCGAGGCTCCGAGCCGGGACGCCCGCTCCATGTTTCACAAATACCGTTCCGACAGCGGGATCGACGGCACCGTTCTGCGGCCGTTCGCCGAGGTGATGCTGTCGCCGGCGGCGGAGGTTCTCGGCGAAGACTTCCGGATCCGGCCGCTGCGGCGGCTGGAGGTGCTGGAGGACGAAGCCGCGGTTCTGGAGCGGATCCGGGCGGGAGAAGATATCGCCGAAACCGGCTTGGCGGTCGGAAGCGATCTCCCCCCGGGGTTCGAGCCGGCGGCGGCGGAAGCGGACGCTGGTTTTGAGTCGCGGGTTGTGGTTTTTTCCCCTAACCTGATTGAATACGAGATCGAAGCCCGGGCCGAAACTCCGGTTTTTTTCAACGAAATCTATTACCCCGGTTGGGAACTGGTTCGGGTCGGGGGAGGAGAGCGGCTGCCGCTCTTCCGGCTCAACCACGCCTTCCGGGGTTCGGTGCTTCCGGCGGGGTCTTATCGGCTGCGGATGGTTTTCCGCCCGCTGTGGTTTAAGATAGGCTTGGCCGCCGCCGCCGTGACGGCCGCGGGGCTGGTCTTGGGAGTAGCCGTGGAGACGAGGCGTCGGTATGCTGCGAAAAGTTAAACTTTACGTCCGCGCCCGCGGTGGGGAAATTCTGATGCTTCTGGGCATCCCCCTTCTGGGCATCGTCCTGGCCCGCCCGCAGCTCGACGCGGCCCTGGCCGCGCGCACGGGAATCTTCTGCGCGGCCACTCTGCTCTGCCTCTTTCATGCCTACGCCTTCAACGATTGGTCCCATTATCATTTCGACGTCTGCGACCGGCACAAGGGAGACCACCCTCTCTTGAAGAAGAGGATGACCCTGAACGAAACCCTGAGCTTCTCCATCCTCACCTTCGGGGCCGGTTTGATCGTCTATCTGGCGGCGCTGCCGATGCGGTCCTTGTTCATCTGCCTCAGCCTCGTTTTTCTCTGCATCCTCTACAGCAACCGCTTCACCCTTCTTAAAAACGTGCCCTTCGTGTCGACCTCCATTCACGTCGTTTCCGGTTCGCTCTTCTTCAATCTCGGTTGGTCGACGGTGAGAACTCCGTCGACCGCCAGCTGGCTCGCCGGTCTGTTCTTCGGGCTTCTGTACGGGGCCGGGCATCTCAGCCACGAATCGATCGATTTCGAGGGCGACCGCCGGGCGCGGCTGCGGACGACCCCCGGCGTTTTCGGGTTGCGCCCGGTCTTCGCCGCCAGCGCCGTCGGCGTCACGCTGGCCTCGGCTCTCATGGCGGTCTTGGGGTTCGGCGGCGTCGTCTATACCTCCGCCGTCGCCGTGATCTTCCTGGCGGCGTGGCTCGCGTACATCCTCGCTTTCAGCCGGATCTGGCCCGGCGACCTCGGCTACGCCGACCTGTCCCGTTTCCGGACCGTCTACCGCAGGATCTACTCGGCGGCGGGGATCCTGGCCTTGGCGGCGGCCGTCGTCGGGGACGCGAAGGGGCCGGTTGTCCCCCGGCCCCGGGTCTGCATCGTCGGGCTCGACGCCCTCGATCCGGATCTGGTGGCGGCGTGGGGGGCTCAGGGGAAACTGCCGACGCTCTCGCGGTTGATCCGGGAAGGCGCCCGCGGGCGCCTCCGCTCGCTGCCCGGGCTCAAATCGCCGGTGATTTGGACTACGATCGCCACCGGCCGGCTCCCCCGGGACCACGGTATCGTGGATTTCACCGTGCCCGGGAAGGACGGTGCCAGGGTCCCGGCCACCGCCGATTTCCGCCGGGTCAAGGCCCTCTGGGAAATGGCCACCGAATCCGGGCTCTCGTCCGGCTTCATCAACTGGTGGCCTTCCTTCCCGGCCGAGCGGGTCGACGGGTTCATGGTCTCCAATTATTTCCGCTATCTCTACGCCGATCTGGCCGCGCCCGGCGGCGTGGACCGGAAGCGCTTGGCCGGGCTCGAGGGGCTTTCCTGGCCGCCCGAACTGGCGCTTTCGCTGGCCGATAAATGGCCCTCGGGCGGGGGGTTTCTCGACGAGATCGACGCGGAGACCGTCTTCGCGATCCCCTTTCCGGGAGGCTACGATCCGGTCCGGGAACGGTCCTTTCCCGACGGGCGGGGGGTCTTTCGCTACGCCGTCGCGGGAGATGCGGCGGTGTTCGATCTGGCCCGGGATCTGGTTCGGGAACGCCCGGTCGATCTCTTCGCCGTTTACGTGGAAGGCATCGATGTTTTTTCCCACCTCTTCTGGGGATACGCACATCCCGACCGCTATCCGGTGAACGCGGACGAGGCCCGGGTGCTGGGCCCGCTGCTGGAAAAGTATTACCGGTATACCGACCGGCGACTGGGCGAACTCCTGGCGGCTCTTCCCCGGGAATGCCGGGTTCTGGTTCTCTCCGACCATGGCTATGGAGATGTCGGGGGGGGGCGTCATTTCCATCGGGAAGAAGGGTTTCTGGCCATGGCCGGCCCGGGCATCCAGGCCGGGACGCGGCTGGACTCCCCCGGCGTCGCCGACATCACTCCCACCGTTCTCTACCTGCTCGATCTTCCCGTCTCCCGCCAGATGCCGGGCCGCGTTCTCATGGAGGCTTTTACTCCCGCGTTCCGAGCGTCCCGTCCGGTTGAATTCAAAGATTCCTGGGAAGACGGTCCCCGGGAGCGGTCCCGGCCCGCGGTCGATCCCCGCCTGCAGGAGGGGGCGATGGAGCGGCTCCGGGCTTTGGGCTATATCCAGTAACCGGCGCGTACAGAGCCCAGGCTCCATCCCGGAAAACGACTCTGGTAGTCCCGCTCCGGTCCGGGGCGGGCCCCAGCCAGAAAACGGGCCGCTTCAGCTCCCGGGATATCTCCTTCAGGACTTCCCCCCGGTCTCCGGAGCGGGCGCGGCCCAGCGTGCGCTCTCGGCGCCGGATTTCCCGGGGATCGGTTCCTATGGCGCGGAGAAAATCGATTCGGGCCAGGTAGGTGTCGCGTTCGGCCCGGGAGGGTACGTACCAGCCCCAGTCGGCCGCCACCACGGCGTCGCCCGGCAGCCCCTCCGCCGCTTTCCGGCAGACTGCCGCCGCTTCCGGTCGGAGCGGGTTCCGGTCTTTTTCCAGGCAGTACGCGGTCAGTCCCAGGGCGGTGGTGGGGAGACAGACGACGACGATCAGGAAAACGCCCCGCGCCGCGAACCCGCCCCTGATTCCGGAGCCGGCCATCAGGGCCAGGTGCACCGACAGCAGAAACGGCAGCTTGTATTCGTTGTACCCGCGCAGCCGCAGAAAGAGTACGGCCGCCGCCAGGACGGCCAGTCCGGCAGTAAAAAACCCCGCGTCCGGGCTCCGGTGCCTCCAGCCGCCGGCGAGCGCCAGCGCCAGAGCCGCCCAGAGCGGCAGCGGCAGCGCCAGCAGCATCCGCCATTGCGGCGCCCCCGGCGGCGCGAAGGCGAACCCGGAAACGCTTCCCGGCGCGAAGATCGAGTTCAGGTACGGCCAGAGGACGACGGCGGCGGCCGTCGCCGCCGCCGCGGGGACCGCCCACCCCGAAGCCCGTTTGCGGGAGAAGAGCAGCGTTCCGGCGCCGGCCGTTCCGGCATAGAGGAAGGCGGTCAGGAAAAGGACCGCGGCCGGGAACAGGTTGAGAAAGCCGATCAGGGCCAGTAGGGCCGCGCACCCCCCGAACCTCGCCGCGGAAGGTTTCCGGATCGTCGCCCGGAACAGGGCCAGACCCACCGCGTACCCGGCCAGTCCGGCCGGGAGGGAATTGGCGACCAGGAACTTGCTCATCATCATGCCCGCGGTGGTTTCCGCCGGCCCGGCGGAGACCGCGGGGAGGTAGCCCCAGATGCCTCCCGCTACGGCCGCGGCCAGAGCTTCCGACCCCCGCCGCGCCGCCGCTATCCAGCCGAAGCCGTTGAGGCCCACGATCCCCAGCACCGCCGCCGCCGTTCCTCCGCTTCGACCGCCCCCGGCCGCCCGGGCTCCGGCGTACAGCGCGGCGCCGAGAACGGCGGCGGCCAGGGCCTGTCCCGCGGCCATGAGCGCTTCCGGGTCCGCTCCGGTTACGGACGCGGCGGCGACGAGGGCGTCGTACCCCCAGTAGTAAGCCAGTTTTTCCCCCGCCAGAAAGGGGTTCTCCGGCGGGATTCCCCCGCGCCGGACGGCCTCCACGATCCCCCGGTGGATCTGGGCGTCCGAGCGGGCCAGCAGGCTCGCGTTGCAGAGAAAGGGAAACGTCAGCGCCGCTCCCAGCAACCCCAGCGCGGCCGCCAGCAGCCTGTCTTTACAGCGTTCGGTCATGTTCCCGGTCGTCGATCCGAGGTGGAAGTGTCCGGTGATTTCGGGTATCCTCCCCACCGGTGATTATCACGGCGGACAATTCAATGTCATCAGTTATTCCCCCGCCCCGCCGGGTCGGACCGCCGGCGGGAGCCGTTACCCGGGACAGCGGCCGGTGAGGGTGCTGATTACGGGCGGCGCCGGATTTATCGGCAGCCACCTCGCCGACGCTCTGCTCGAGAGCGGGGTGGAGGTGAGCGTTCTCGATAATTTCTCCTCCGGCCGCCCCGAATTTCTCGCCCGTGCCCGGGCGTATCCGGGGTTCCGGTTGTTCCGGGGTTCGATAGTGGAGCGGGAGGTGGTGGATGAAGCCCTGGGCGGGGTCGAATGCGTCTACCACTTCTGCGCCAACCCCGACATCCGGGCGGGGCTGCAGGACCCCGGTATCGATTTCAGGGAAGAGACGCTGGCCACCTTTCGGCTCCTGGAGGCGATGCGCGCCCGCGGCTGTCGGAAGATGGTTTTCGCTTCCAGTTCGGTGGTGTACGGAGAAAGGCCGGTGCTGCCTACTCCCGAAGAGGCCCTGGGGCTGCCTATTTCATATTACGGCGCGGGCAAGGCGGCGGGCGAGGCCATGATCAGCGCGGCGGTCTGCTGTTCCGGTCTGGGAGCGGTTATCTTTCGTTTGGCCAACGTCGTCGGCCCCCGTCCTACTCACGGGGTGCTGTTCGATCTCCTGGCCCAGCTCCGCCTCGATCCCGCCCGCCTGCGCGTGCTCGGCGACGGCGCTCAGGAAAAATCGTATCTGCACGTCGACGATTGCGTGCGGGGTGTGCTGGCCCTGGGAGACCCGGCTCCGGGGACCCTGGAAGTGTTCAATCTGGCCGGAGAGGGCACCGTTTCGGTGAAGCGGATTGTCGAACTGATCGCGGCCGTAACCGGTTTAAACCCCGAGGTGTCTTTCGGCGGCGGCCGGCAAGGTTGGCCCGGAGATGTCCCCCGCACCCATCTCGACGCCGCCCGGGCTCTCGGCCGCGGCTGGAAGGCTTCCCTGGATGCGGAAGCGGCGGTGCGCCGCGCCGCCGCCGAACTCTGGGAGGCGGGATGAAGGAGATGCAGGCCGTGATTCTCTGCGGGGGCCTGGGAACGCGCTTGCGCCCCCTGACGGCCACGATTCCCAAAGCCCTGGTGGAAGTGGGCGGGCGCCCTTTTCTGGAGCATCAGTTTCTGGAACTGCGGCGGCATTCGATCACCCGGATTCTGCTTCTGACCGGGTACCTGGGCGGGATGGTGGAGGATCGTTTCGGCGACGGAAGGGAGTGGGGGCTGGTGTTGAGCTATTCCCGGGAAGAGACGCCCCTGGGGACGGGAGGCGCTCTCCTTAGGGCGGCCCCGGGCCTGGAAGAGACGTTTTTTCTGATCAACGGGGATACCTTTCTTCCCCTCGATTACCGCCGCTTGTCCCGGGCGTTTTCCGCGCGGTCCGGCGTCGGCCTGCTCAGCGTGGTCGCTTCCGCGGGGACCGGCCGGGTCCCCAATATCAGGCTGGGGGAGGCGGAGAAGGTGGTCGATTACCGCCGCCGGGGGCCGGCGGCGGAGGGTTTTACCCATGTCGACGCCGGCGTGGGAATATTCAGCCGGCGCCTGGTCGAGCATTTCCCCCCGGGCCCCGCCTTCGCTCTCGAAGAAACGGTATATCCGCTCCTGGCCGGCCGGGGGCTGCTGGGAAGTTTTTCCCCGGGCCACGATTTTTTCGATATCGGCACGCCGGAACGGCTGGCCGTTTTCGAAGACTACCTGCGTGAGAATGTCGGAGGGGCGGGGCGATGAAAACCGCCTTGCTCAGCGTCACCGATAAGACCGGGGTGGCGGACCTGGCCCGGGGTCTGGCCCGGGAGGGCTATTCCCTGGTCGCCAGCGGTGGAACCGCCGCCGCCGTGGAAGACGCCGGGGTGCCGGTTCGGCGCGTCGCCGATCTGACCGGTTTTCCGGAACTCCTGGGGGGAAAGGTCAAGACCCTGCACCCCGCCGTCCATGCCGCGGTCCTCGCCCGCCGCGCGGACCCGGGAGAGATGGGGGAGCTGGCGGCCGCGGGGGTCGCGCCCATCGATCTGGTCGCGGTCAACCTCTACCGTTTCGGGGAATGGGTCGAGGCCGGGACCGCTCACCCGGAGGCCGGGATCGATATCGGGGGTGCGGCGCTCCTGCGGGCCGCCGCCAAGAATTGGGAAGACGTCGTCGTTCTCTGCGATCCGGACGATTACGCCCCGGTGCTGGCGGCCCTTTCCCGGGGAGGGGTTCCGGCCGATTTCCGTCGGCGTCTGGCCGCCAAGGCCTTCGCGCTGACGGCGCGCTACGACGCCGAAATCGCGGCGTGGATGGAAGGCGAGGAATTCCCCCCCGGCGTCTGCTGCGGATACGGGCTGAGCCGCCGCCTCCGCTACGGGGAGAATCCGCATCAGCGGGCGGCCCTCTACGCCGGGGGACCGGGGGCCGGCGCCGGACTAGCCGCCGCGCGCCAGCTCCACGGCAAGGAACTCTCCTACAACAACATCATCGACCTGGACAGCGCCCTCAGCCTGATCCTGGAATTTTCCGCCCCCGCCGCGGTCATCGTCAAGCATACCAACCCCTGCGGCGCCGCCCTGGCCGCCGCGCTCGAGCCGGCCTTCCGCCGCGCCCTCGCCGCCGACCCCAAGTCGGCTTTCGGGGGCATCGTCGCGCTCAACCGGGAAGTGGACGCCGCCACCGCCGCCGCCGCCGCTTCTTTTTTCGCCGAAGCGGTCGTGGCCCCCGGCTTCGCCCCCGGGGCGTTGGAGATACTCACCCGGAAAAAGAATCTCCGCCTGCTGGAGACCGGCCCCTTCCGGGCCCGGGACCCGTTCCTGCGTTTTCGATCGGTTTACGGCGGCCTGCTCCTTCAGGACGAGGATAGCCGGGGTTGGGACCCCGCCGCTCTCGATCCGGTGACCGCGGCCAGGGTCCCGACCGCGCTGCTGCCGACGCTCGGGTTCGCCTGGCTGGTGGGAAAGCACGTCAAGTCCAACGCCATCGTCCTGGCCCGGGACGAGGCGGTAGTGGGGGTGGGGGCCGGGCAGATGAGCCGGATCGACGCCGCCCGGCTGGCTTTGGAAAAAGCCGCCGACGCCGGGCTGGACGTCCGGGGGGCGGTGCTGGCATCGGACGCTTTTTTCCCCTTCCGGGACGTCGTCGATCTGGCCGCGGCGGCCGGGGTGGCGGCGATCGTGCAGCCCGGGGGTTCCATCCGGGACCGCGATTCCATCCGGGCCTGCGACGAGCACGGTCTGGCCATGGTCTTCACCGGCACCCGTCATTTCCGGCACTGATCCCCGATCCCGCCGCTCCGGATTCAGAGACCGAGGGTCAGGTTCTTGAGCCGGTCGTCCCCCACGCTTTCGGCCAGGTATCGCATGACCTGGTCCATCCGGGCGTCGAGGTTGCCGTGGATTTCGAGCTTGGGGCCGGTGAACGCATTCCAGCGCCGTTGCAGGCGTTCCTCGATGTCGATCTGGAAGAGTTCGTTGGTGGAGCGGACTCCGTCTTCCATCCCCCGGTTGGCGCTCAGGCGCAGATTCTCCTCGAGCCGGATGTAGACGAGCAGGGTGTAGGTCGAAACCCAGGTTTCTGCGGCGGCCCGGATGACGCCGAAGACGCGGGGATCGACGTAGCCGAGTTCGGCTCCCCGTTCGGCGAAGACCGAATTGTCCAGGACGCAGCGGTCGCAGAGCAGGAAATCGGGGAGGAGTTCGGCATGGTCGAGTTCCAGCCGGATCTGCTCCTTGAGTATCCAGTACTGTCCCCGGGTGACCTGCCCGCTTTCGTTGATATCGTAGGGGCAGAGCCGGGAGAGTTCCGGGACCAGTTCGACCTGGAAGGCCCGGTACTTCAGTTCGCTGAAAAGACGGTGAACGAAGGTGGTCTTGCCCACGCCGAAGGTCCCGATGACGCCGATCTTCTGCATGAACCTATTATCGGCGAAGATCCTCCCCGGATGAAGCGGTTTCTGTCCGCCCGGGAAATTCGCGGTTCGGTCTGGGTCCGTCCGCGGGGTACAATTCGGGGCATGAACCGGACGTGGACGCGGTTTGCCCTACTCGGATGCGTGGTCTTTGCGGTCTACCTGCCGTACCTGGACAACCCCTTCGTCTGGGACGACGAGCCCCTGGTCGTCCGCAACCCCCTGCTTCGGGACCCGTCCCGCTGGGACCGCCTCCTGACCGACCAGCTTCACGCCTTTGGGGTTCGGGGCGGAAATTACTGGCGTCCTGCCGCGGGGTTGAGCTTGGCTCTCGATTATCTGGTCTGGGGCCCGCGTCCGGCCGGCTTTCGCCTGACCGGGGTTGCGCTGCACGCCGTCAATTCTTTCCTGGTTTCCTCTCTGCTGATCGGGTTGGGCGCGTCACCGCCGGCGGCCGCGGTCGGCGCCGCGTTTTACGCGGTCAATCCCGCCTGGTCTTCGGTTGTCGGGTATGTGGCTTCCCGGTCCGACCTTCTCTGCGCGTTCTTCGTGCTCTCGGGTCTTTGGGCGGCTCTCCGCCGCGGCTGGCCGGGCGTTCTGGTTCCGATCGGCTGTTATGCCGGGGCGTTGGCTTCGCGGGAAGCCGCGGTGATGTTCCCGCTGCTTCTGATCTGGATGGGGTGGGTCGAGAAGCGCCGCGGCCTGTTGGCCGTCGCCGCCGCCTGCCTGGCGGTGGCCGGGGCGTGGTGGCTGGCGCGCGGGGCCGTGGTCGCGGCCCCGGTTCCGCCCTGGGCCGCGGCGACGGCCGGGCTTCGGCTTCCCGCGGTACTGCTTTCCTACCTCGGTATTTTTTATTTCCCCGTCAACCCCCACCTCTTGCGGTGGCTGCCTCCTCCTCCGTCGCCGTTGGCCCCCGGCTTCCTCCTCCCGCTCTTCCCCCTGGCGGTCCTGGTCGCCGCCGCCGTCCGCTTCCGCTCTCTGCGGCCGGGTTTGGGCTTTTTCCTGATCGCCGTTTCCCCGTACCTGGGGTTCTACCCTCTGGCCGCCCCTCTCGCCGACAACTGGCTCTACCTCCCCGCCGCCGGCCTGGTCCTGCTCGCCGCCCCCTTCTGGAGCGCCGCCGCGCGCCGCCGCTGGCCGGCGCTGGCGGTCGTGGGGGTTCTGGGGGCGGGAACCGTTGTGCAGGCGCGTTTCTGGTCCGACCCCGTCGCGCTGTATCTCCGTACCGTTTCCGCGGCCCCGCCGGACTCGCTCCGGGAGGCCCGGGGGCGCCGCCTGGGAGGCGTCTTCGGCAACCTCGGCGACGAATACGCGGCCCGCGGCGAAGCGGACAGGGCCCGGAGATGGTTTTTCCGGGCCCTGCGGGTCGATCCGGAAAACGTAGCCGCTCTCGACGGCCAGGGGAGGCTTCTGGCCCGGGAAGGCGAATTCCGCGCGGCGGAGGCGGCTTACCTCCGGGCCCTGGCCCTCCGCCCGGACCAGCCGGAAACGCTTTCCAACCTGGGTCGTCTCTGGGCCGACCTGGGCTTGTTCGCCAAGGCGGAGGCGGTCGTGCGCCGGGCTCTGGCCGCGGATCCGCTCCTCTCCGAAGCTTGGGGCAACCTGGCCCTGGTTCAGGCCCGGACCGGCGACTATGGGGCCGCCCTGCGGTCGTGGCGCCGCGCCGCCGCGCTCGACCCGGGCATTTCCGAATACGCGCTCAATCTGGAACGGGTCGGTCGCCTGGCGTCCTCGGCGCCGGATCCGGCGAGGGAGGAGAAGTTCTTCGCGCTCGGCGCCCGGCGCGAAGAGGCCGGGGATCTCCCGGGGGCCCGGGCGGCGTACCGGGAAGCCTTCCGCCATCCAGCCGCCGCGCTCAACCTGGGGCGTCTCTGCCGGGCGGCGGGCAACCCCGTCGGGGCCATCGAGGCCTACCGCCGCGCCCTCTTCCTGGACGGATCGTTGGCGGAGGCCCGGGTCAACCTGGCCAACGTTTATACGGACATGGGATTTTTCGCGGCCGCCGCCGCCGAATGCCGCGCGGCCGCCGCCCGGGAGCCTTCCCCCGGCGTTTTCAACGCCTGGGGCCGCGCCCTGGGGGAGGGCGGAGACCTGAAGGCGGCGGCGGAGAAGTGGGAAAAGGCGCTGGAGCTCGATCCCGGTTTCGCGCCGGCGGCCCGCAACCTCGAGAAAGTCCGTTCCCTCCGCTAAATCCCGGATTTAGCTTGTCGCGCTCCCGGCCGGGGCATACAATCGACAAAAAGCAGGGGTCTGTCGGTCCCTGGTATATCCGGAAATCAGCAACAGGGAGAGGAGTATGAACAGGTCGGCATTGGTCACCGCGGGGCTGCTGGTCTTTATGGCCGTGGTCGCCGCTTCGAGCTGGGCGGTCCCCATTTCCGATATTCAGAACGGGACCATCCCGGTGGGGTCGACGGCCACCATCACCGGGGTCGTAAACTTCGTCGATTCCGATATCGCGCAGAGTTCGGGCAATTACGATTTCTACGTGGCCGATGCCGCCGGCGCCTACAACGGCATCTGCATCTATCAAGGGGCGTACGGGGTGGATATCGGCGATTCCGTGACCATGACCGGCGAGGTGGACGAGTACAACGGCAAAACCGAGCTCAAGTCGCCCACCGCCTTCGCCATCAACTCCCGGGGCAACGTTCCCTACGCGCCGGTTGTGGTGACCGCCGCCAACTTCCAGAACACCGAGTACGACGGCTGTCTGGTCTCCCTGGAGAACGTTCAGGTGACCAACGAGGACGCCGGGAACGGCCGCTGGCAGATCCAGCCGGTCGGGGGCGGCACCGCCGTGACCATCGACGACGAACTCGACTACAACTACTTCCCCACCAACGGCGACGTTTTTGACTCCATCACCGGGATTGTCGTCCGCGACACCTCGGCTTCGCCCAACCAGATCCTCCAGCCCCGCTTCACCGCCGATTTCGCCGCCTCCAGCGACATCATCCCCAGCTACGCCCTCCACGGGACGGTGGTGACCATGGACTCCGGGTTCAACGTCTACGAGAACGCCTACATCGTCGTCGACGGCGACGAAATCGCCGAGGTGACGACGTCGCCCCCGGCGGTCAAGGTGATCGACGTCGACGGCCTCATCTTCCCCGGCCTGATCAGCACTCACGACCACCTGGCCTACGACATGTGGGACTTCATCCCCTTCACCGAAGCCCCCGATTTCGTCGGGCGCAACGAGTGGGCCGCGACCCAGATGTACTGCGACTTCAAGGCCCAGTACTCCGCCTTCGCCAGCTACTACGATCAGATCGGCAAGTTGGTCGAGGTCCGGATGGCCTCTTCCGGCTGCACCGTCACCCAATCCCAGGTTTCCAGCCGGATCAACCACAGCGACGACGGGATCGCCAAGCTCGGGATCGGGATCCTCAACGGGGAGCGCTACCCCGGCCGCTGCTACGACAAGGTGGTCGGGACCACCGACGCCAGCGATTGGGGCGACTGGCACAACGCCGCCGTCGCCGGCCGCGTCGAGCGCTATATCGTCCACCTGGCGGAGACCACCGACAAGGGCGGCGATATGATCAACCAGTGGAACGACTGGAAGTCGTTCGCTTCCTTCGACGGCTACGACACCATCATCCACGGGATCAACATCCCCGCCGCCGAATACGCGCTCTTCAACCACGGCACCGACGTCTGGGGCAACCCCCTCCAGACCGTGCTCTCCTGGGCCTGCAAATCGAACATGCTCCTCTACGACGAAACCGCCGACGTCGGCGGCGCCCTGGCCCAGGGGGCCGTGGTCGCCCTGGCTCCGGACTGGACCGAGTCGGGGATGCCCAACATGCTGGCCGAACTCAACTTCTGCCGCTGGGTGGCGTTCGAGAACGCCTGGAGCATCCAGACCCGGACCTTCGTCGAGATGGTGACCACCAACGCCGCCCACGGGTTCGGGCAGTCCGACCGGCTGGGCTCGATCGAGGCGGGCAAGGTCGCCAACTTCATGGTCATCGATAACGGTCCCGGCGACCCCTACGACGACCTGCTCATGGTCGCCGGCGGCGGCGCCGACGCCGATTACCGCTGCGGTCCCCAGGAGGTCAAGCTGACCGTGGTGGCCGGTCGCCCCATCTACGGCGACGGCGATCTGCTCACCGCCGCCAACTTCCCCTTCCTCGACCCCGCCACCATCGAAGACATCACCATCTGCTCCGCTCCCAAGAAGCTCAGCATAGCCCGCCACGCCAATATCGACGGGTACGGGTTCGACGAGCTCTTCAACGATTTCTACCTGACCCTCTGGGAAAAATATCAATTCAGCAGCAAGTACCCCTGCGACTTCCTCTCCTACGACCCCGCCGACGTGCTTCCCCCCACCCCCATGCCCACCCCGACCCCGCCCGCCGGCACCTACGTCATCATTGCCGCCGACGACGACGCCTGCGACCACAACAGCTACTTCTCCGCCGACGCCGACTATATCTACATCGGCAACCGGGGCGGCACTTCCGGGGTCTACACCGGAGGCTTCCGTTTCGAGAACTTCAACGTCCCCCAGGGAGCGACCATCACCTCCGCGGTTCTCTACATGACCCAGTACCCCTACTCCTCCAAGACCTCGATGGGGGTCACCGTCTACGGGGACAAGTCCACCAACTCCGCCGCTTTCTCCTCGGGCGACCAGCCCCACGAGCGGCCCTCGACCACCGCCACCGTCGCCTGGACTTTCCCGGCTCCCGCCTATGAAGCCACCATCACCAGCCCCCAACTGAGCGCGATCGTCGAAGAGATCGTAGGGCAGGGCGGATGGAGCGCCGGGTCGCCCCTGACCCTCCTGGTTCAAGGCAACAACCCGGCGGTGGACCAGAGGAACCGGGTGTATTCCTACAACGCCGACCCGGCCAAGGCGGCCTGGTTGGTCGTCGAGTATGACGCCGTCACCCCCACGCCCACCCCCGAGGGGTACAAGACCCCCACGCCGCCCCCGACCTCGACCCCCACCGCTCCGCCTTCGCCCACCCCCGAGGGGTACAAGACCCCGATCCCGACCCCCACGCCCTCCTACGTCAACCTCCTCCCCAACCCCAGCTTCGAGTACTGGACCGGCGGCACGCCGGACGACTGGACCCCGGTCACCGGAGCGGTCGTGGCCGAAGAAACCGGCACCGTCCATGCCGGGTCCAAGAGCCTCTCCCTGAGCGTCACCGGAACCGCCGGGACCTACGGGAAGGGGATCTACGCCGACGCCGAGCCCACCGTGGAAGGGAACACCTACACCTTCCAGATGTGGGTCTATTCGGCTTCTCCCGGTTCGATGGGGATCACCGCCAACTGGTACGTGGGCGGCTCCACCATCTACTGGGATACGGTCAAGTCGACCACGGCCAACCAGTGGGAACTTCTGACCGTCTCCTCGGTCTGCCTCGCCGGCGCCACCGACGCCCGCTGCGCCGTCCGCGGTTTCCTGGACGACGCTTTCTGCGGGTATGCCGACGACGGGGCCTGCTTCGAGGGGACCGCTCCCGTCACCCCGACTCCGGCCCCGCCCCAGGCGGGCGTGGTCGGCGATTACAACGGCGACGGCACCTCCGACATCGCCGTCTTCCGTCCCTCCACCGGCCTCTGGGCGGTCCGGTCCTTCACCCGCGCCTATTACGGGGTGTCCACGGACCGTCCCGTTCCCGGCGATTACGACGGAGACGGTTCCTGGGAGATCGCGGTCTTCCGTCCCGCCGCCGGCAAGTGGCTCGTCTACGGGGGCACCTCCTTCTACTACGGCACCGCCTCCGACCGCACGGTCCCCGGAGACTATAACGGCGACGGCACCGCCGAACTCGCGGTCTTCCGTCCCAGCCAGGGCAAATGGCTGGTGCGGGGCATGACTTCCGCCTACTACGGCGGAGCCGCCGACTTCCCGGTCCCCTCCGACTACGACGGGGACGGGGCGGACGACATCGCCGTCTTCCGCGCCGGGCAGGGCAAGTGGCTGATCCGCGACGTCCTCACCGCCTGGTTCGGAGTCTCCACGGACGCTCCGGTTCCCGCCGATTACGACGGGGACGGGGCGGACGACATCGCCGTCTTCCGTCCCGGCCAGGGCAAATGGCTGGTTCGGAACGGGGCTTCCGTCTATTACGGCGTCTCTACCGACGTTCCGGTTCCCGCCGACTACGACGGGGACGGGACCGCCGACACGGCGGTGTTCCGGGCCAACAAGGGCAAGTGGCTGATCAACAACCCCTCCGTGGCCACGATCTACTTCGGATCGTCCAACGACAGCCAGGTCACCAACCCTTACCCGGGTCCGAAACCGACCCCGTCGGTCACTCCCACCACCTGAGCGTCGAACCGGACGGGACGAATAAGGGGCGGCGGCCGCCGGGCCGCCGCCCCTTTTTTCCGCCCCGGCCCCCTCCGGCCGCATTTCGTGGTATAGTATAATCAGGAGGGGGATATGAGAATCTTGTCGCTGACAACGGTTTTCTGCGTGCTCGCCCCCGGATTGTCCGCTGCCGCCCCCTCCTCGGATCTCTCCGCATTCATTTTTTCCGCCGACGACCCGGCTCTGGTGCGCGGCACCGAGATTGCCGAAGCGTTTTTCCGAGACGGCGGGGAGGCGGGAGTGGTGGTCCTGCTGGAGAAGGGCGGGGCCGGGGGCGGTTCGGGCCCGGTTTCCCTCCGGGAGCGTCGGCTCGGGGAGGAGCGCTTCCGCGCCTTGGAGGACAAAGCCTTGGCGGTTTTCCCCCGGGGGAGTTTCCGTCTCCGCCACCGGTACTCCGCCATCCCCGGTTTTTCGGGAACGGTGAGCCCGGAAGGGTTGGAGGCGTTGCTGGCCAGCGGTCTCGCTTTCTCCGTCGAGCCGGAGACCAGGATCGAAGCCTGTCTCCGTCAGGGGCTGGCCCTGATCGGCGCCGAGCGCTACCGCAGCCGGTTCGACGGTGCGGGGGTGGCCGTGGCCGTCTGCGACAGCGGAGTCGACTACCGCCACCCCCTCCTCGGCGGCGGCGGGTTCCCCAACCTCAAGGTCCTGGGCGGATACGATTTCGGCGACGGCGACGAAGATCCCTCCCCGGGGGGATCCGCCCATGGAACCGCCTGCGCCGGTATCGTCGCCGGGGCCCGGGAGGACGTCGGGGATTATATCGGCGGAGTCGCCCCCGGCGCCGGCATCTACGCGCTCAAGATCACCTCGGGCGATTCCACCTCGGCCTCCTCCGGGGATATCGTCGCCGCCTGGGATTGGTGCGTCCGCCATCGCGACGACCGCCCCGGGCAGCCCCTACTGGTGATCACCCTCAGCTTCGGCGGGGGGAAGTTTGCCTCCGCCTGTGACGACTATTCTCCCGCGCTGACACAGGCGGCGGCCGCCGCGCGCGCGGCGGGGATAACCATCTTCGCCTCCGCCGGCAACAGCGGCTATTGCGACTCGGTCTGTTGGCCCGCCTGCGTCAGCGGGATCAATCCCGTCGGCGCCGTTTATGACGACGCCTTCGGCCCTATCGCTCCCTGCGTTTCCCAGGACAGCTGCCGCCCCGACAAAATCTACACCGACGGCTGCAGCACATCGTACTACGTTCTTCAGGAGTCGGAACCGGATCTGGTCGCCGCTTACTCCAACTCGTGGCCCCTGGCGGTTTTTCTGGCCCCCGCCGACCGGGTCCAGACCCTGGACATAGCCGGCGCCGGGGGGTATACCGACGGGGATTATTATCCCGGTTTCGGAGGGACGTCCGCCGCCTGTCCCTATGCGGCCGGGGCCGCGGCCGTGGTCCAGGGCGCCTCCGTTTTCGTCAACGGGACGGCGCTCGCGCCTTCCGACCTGGAAGCGCTTCTGTGCGCCGCCGCCGTCAAGGTGGTCGACGAGAATACGGGGCAGGCCGCCTCCCGGATCGATCTGGAGAAAGCCCTTTGCACCCTCGTCGAACCCTTTCGGGACGTGGTCGGCGATTACAGCGGGGACGGCACCGCGGACGTGGCGATCTACCGCCCCCGCCTCGGGTTATGGGTCGTGCGCGGGATCACCCGGATCTGGTGGGGCCGCTCTGGGGATGTGCCGGTACCGGGCGACTACGACGGCGACCGCACCTGGGAAGCCGCGGTTTTTCGTCCCTCCGCCGGGCAGTGGGAGATTCGGGGCGCCGGGTCGGTCTATTACGGCCGGACCGGGGACCTGCCGGTGCCCGCCGACTACAGCGGCGACGGCCGGTGCCAACCCGCGGTTTTCCGCCCCTCCACCGGAGGCTGGTTCGTGGGCGGGTCCTCTCCGTTGATTTTCGGCGGAGAGGGAGATACGCCTCTTCCGGCCGACTATGACGGCGACGGCCGTGCCGAGCCGGCGGTCTATCGGGCCGGCCTGGGCAAATGGATGTTCCCGGGATGCCCCCCGTTGTATTTCGGCAGGGAAGACGACCTGCCCGTGCCCGCGGATTACGACGGCGACGGGCGCGTGGACGTCGCCGTCTACCGGGCCCCCTCCGGCCGCTGGCTGGTCCGGGGAGTGACCGGCTGTTCCTTCGGCGCTTCCGGCGACCTGCCGGTTCCCGCCGATTACGACGGCGACGGCACCGCGGATATCGCCGTCTTCCGGTCCGGCCGGTGCCGCTGGCTGGTCAAGGATGTCCTGAGCGCCTGGTTCGGCGTTTCCGGCGATCTGCCCGTCTCCGGCAACCTTCGCTGACCGGGGGCCCGGTCCGGCCCCGGCGGAGTTATCCACAAACCTGCGGAAAGGGTGTATACTATCCAGTGAGCAATTATTCGGAAGAATCGCCACCACAAGGAGGATGGGATGAAAACGGTATTTCTAGTCGGCTGTACGATCCTCTTCCTCGCCGCTCCGGCTCTGTCGGCCGAAGACCTCCAGTCTCTCGTGGCCGCGGCCGGTCCGGACTCGGTCGTCGAGTTGGGTCCCGGTTGTTACCGGGGGCCCGTCAGGCTGGAGAAGGGGATGACCCTCTCCGGCGCCGGCGCCGGGTTGACCGTCATCGAGGGGGATAAGGTCCCGGCCGTGATCGACGCCGCCGACGGTTGTTGCCTGCGCGGGCTTACGGTCCGCGGCGGCTCCGCCGGCGTTCGCAATAACGGGGGCAGGTTGGGGGTTTTCGGGTGCGAGTTCGTCGATAACGCCGTGAGCGCGGTGTACGCCGGCGGCGGGGGCTGCATTCTGGTCAACAACCTGGTGCGGGGGAGCGGGAAACTGGGCTTTCAGCTCAGCGCCGTGGTGGCCCTGGTCGGCAACAACACCGTGGCGGAGCGGGAGACTGCCGTTCAGGCCTGGAAAGCCCCCTGGAGCTCCTTGGCGAACAATATTCTGGCTTACTCCGGCGTCGGTTTCGGACTGGAGGAGGGGGCTTCTCCCGATCTGTTCAACAACGATTTCTGGGCCAACGGCGCCGATACGTCCGCCGGGGAGTTTCTCCCGGAAAATCTTTACCTGGCGCCGGTCTTCGTCAACCCCGACTCCGGCGACTACGCGCTTTCCCCCGGCTCTCCCCTCCTGACCGCGGGGGGGGGAGCCGACTGGCTGCCGGCGCGCCTAGGGCCGCTGGTCGGCTGCGATCTTTCCCGCGACCTCGGGTTGGAGGAATGCCGGGAGATGATGGGCCTGTTGGAGCGGGAGATCATCGCCTGGAAAGGGGAGCTGGTATACGGTTTGGGCTCCGAGCCCGGCGAATTCCAGGTTCTGGTCCGCCAGGCCGGTCCCGCTTTCCGGGTAACCTCGTCCGCCGCCGGGACGGCGATCGACCGGGTCCAGGCCTGGGATGACGTTACCGACGAGGATCTGAAAAGCTCGGTGATCGAATCGGACCCGGCGGCAGTCGAAGTCAGCGGAGAGGAGGGGGGGGCGTATCCTTCGGCCCGGGGCCGCTATGTTCTCGACAGCGTCTTCAGCCGTCCCGAATCCTTTTTCCGCGGCGACGGCGGCGATCTCTGTTTCCGCCGCCAAACCAACATGCCCCTGGTCACGGTGGAGGTTCCTCGAGGGTGGGAGATATCCCGGGCGGAGCCCGAGGGCGAGACCGTTCCGGGCGGGGTTCGCTATCGCAACCCCGAACAGGAGTTGTTCGCCATCTCCTTGGATTTGATTCCTTCCGCGGAATAAACCCGGATACGCGACGGGAGGCTTTCGCGGCCATGTTCGACGCGGTGGGGATAGGGCGTTGCTGTCTCGATTATCTGGCGCTGGTGGACGGTTTCCCGGCGGAGAATTCGAAGGTGCGCGCGCTCCGGCATGCGGTTGAAGGCGGAGGACAGTCGTCGACGGCCATGGCGGCTCTTTCCCGGTTGGGGCTCGCCGCCGCTTTTGTCGGAGTGGTGGGGGACGACCCCGAAGGTGTTCTGGTTCTGGATGGTCTGGCCGCCGCCGGCGTGGATGTCTCCCGGGTGCGCGTGGCCCCCGGAATCAGGACCCCGGTTGCCCAGATCGTGATCAATACCCGCCGCCGGTCCCGAACCATCGTCTATTCGGATTCGGCCCCCCACCTCCTCGACGCCTTGCCTTGCCCGCTCGACCTGCTGGCCGGCGCCGGCTGCCTCATGGTCGATCCGTTCGGGACCGGGCTCGGTCTCCGGACGGCGCCCGGTGCGCGCGCCGCGGGTGTCCCCGTCGTCTACGACCTGGAGCACACGGCCGAAGGAGTGGGGGGGATGATCGCTGCCAGCGATTACGTCATCGGCTCCCGCGATTCGCTGGCGCTGCTGGGGCTGGACCGGCCCGAGGCGGCGTTGCGGGAGCTGATGCGCCGCGGTTGCCGGAGAGCGGCGGTCGTCACCCTGGGCGAAGAAGGCAGCGTGGGGACCGACGGAGCTTCGGTCCGCCGCCAGCGTGCCTTCCCGGTCGACGCCGTCGACACCACCGCCGCCGGGGACGCCTACCATGCCGGTTTCGCCTACGGAGTGGTTCGAGGTTGGGACCTGCCCGAGTGCATGGAGTTCGCCGCCGCGGTCGGAGCCCTGGTCTGCCGGGAGGTGGGGGGAAGAAAATCGCTGCCCACGCTGGCGGAGGTGGAGCGGCTGTTGGCCGGGAGCGGGTCCGGTGGAGCCTAGAACGGTCGTGGGCCGGAGGGAACTCCTGGGGGCGGCGCTTCTCTTGGGAGGGGCCTTGCTCCTTCTTTACGGGGACGTTTTCTTCTCCTCCGTCCGCTTGCTTTCCAGCGTGGACGGGGATGTTTCCCGTCTTTACTACTATTGGAGATCGTTCGGATTCGGGTTGTTGCGGAAAGGGGTTCTCCCCCTCTGGAACCCGGCCGTTCTCTGCGGGGTCCCCTTCGCCGCCTACCCCGAGACCTCGATTTTTTACCCCCCCAACCTGATCTTTCTGCTGGTCCCGGTCTCGGTCGGGATCAACATCTCCCTGGTGGGGCATCTCTTCGCCGCCGGGATCTTCCAATACCTGTTTCTCCGGCGCCTCCGGCTGGGTCCGCCGGCGGCCTTGGGCGCGGCGTCGATCCTGACCTTCAGCGCCCCCCTGGTGCTGCACCTGTACGCCGGGCATCTTTCCAACATCTGTACCATGGCCTGGATCCCGCTCTGGTTCTTTCTGGCCGAACTGGTACTGGGGACGCGCGGTCCCGCCGCCCCGGTTCTGCTGGGCGGCGCCTTGGGCATGGCGATCTTTGCCGGGCACTGGCAGTACGTGTTCTACGGCGGCCTCTGGCTCGGGTTGTACCTGCTGGCCCGGCTGGCCGTTCTCGGGGGCGCCGGGGCCGCGGGGCGGGTGGGGAAACTGGTTTTCGCGGCCGGCCTGGGCGCGGCCCTGGGGGCCGTCCAGTGGATTCCGGCCCTGGAACTGTCCCGGGATTCCTTCCGCGCCGGGCTCGGTTACGACTGGGCGGCCGCTTTCTCGCTTCCCCCCATCAACCTGGTTACGCTCCTCTTCCCCGGGTTTCTCGGCGACGGCGTCGGCGCGATGTACTGGGGGCGGAACCTGTATTGGGAGATGTGCGCGTTTTGCGGAATCTCGACGCTGGGGTTCGTCGGGTTGGGGTTGTGCGGCCCCCGGCGTCGGCCGGCCGTGCTGTTCCTGGTGCTGGCGCTGCTGGCTTTGCTCCTTTCCTTGGGGGGCTATACCCCCCTGCTCAAGCTCCTGTACGATCATGTGCCCGGCTTCGACCTGGTCCGGGGCAGCGCCAAGGCGCTGTTCATGGCGGTCTTTTTCCTCTCCGCCGCGGCCGCGGTCGGCATCGAGGCGTTGGGCCGGGATCTTACCCGGCTCCGCCGGGCGGCGGGGTTGTCCCTGATCGCCCTGGCGCTTCTCCCCGCGCTGGCCTCGGTTTCCTCGCCCCCGCGGCCGTGGAAAAACCTGGTCAGGGAAGAACTGGGCCGCGGCCGGCATAACGAATTCATGCCCCCCGGGTTCCCGGTCTGGTGGCGGGAACTGGCGAGGGAGACTCCGCCGGAGCGGTGGACGGAGTACGTGGGGGTGCTGGCCGCCCACCCCATGTTCCTGGGGCCGGCCTGGAGCCTGGCCCGAACGGATTTTCTCCGAGCGGCGCTGGTTTTGGCCGGATTCGGCATCCTCCTGGGGCTGCGTGGATGGTGGGCGCGTCCGGCGGCCGTGGGCCTGGTTCTGCTGGAACTTCTCAGCTGGGCGGCGGGTTTCGTCACCGATTTCGATTCCCGCCGCTGCGGTTGGGAGAGGGGGCTTGAGGGCTTTTTTCGGGACCGGGGCCGGGAGGGGCGGTACATCAGCTTCGACCCCTCCGACTATAACCGGGGGATGCTGGGGGACGCGGCCTGCCTGACCGGATCCCAGGCCGATGCTCCGCTGCGGACGTTGCGCTACCTGGCCGCCGGAGAATTCGGCGACCCCGAACGTTTCGACCTGGTGGTGGATGTGACCCGGTCATCTCCGCTCTTCGCCTTGGCGGGGCTTCGCTTTTACGTGACGCCCGGTGATATGGACGTGCCCTATCCCGGTTTCCGGCGGGTCGCCCGGGGGGGCGATAAAGCCGTCTGGGAAGGGGCCGCGTGGGACCGCTGCATCGTCTCCTCCGCTTGCGCGTTCGTCCCCGACGGGCGCTCCCTCCTGAACCGGCTGGCCTCCCCGGGCTACGACCCGCGCCGGGAAATTCTGCTGGAAGACCCTCCTCCCGCCTGGTTCGCGGCCGGTCCCGTTCCGGCCGGAAAAGTTCTCGGGGTCGAGGAAACCCCCAACCGGCTCCGGGTCCGGGTGGAGATGAGCGGAAACGGAATTCTTCTGGTCAACGACTCCTGGGCGCGGGGCTGGTCCGCCCGGGTCGACGGTCGGGAAACGCCCGTCTATCGCGCGAATTATCTGATGCGGGCGGTCTTTCTCCCTCCCGGCGCCCATGACGTGTATTTTTCCTACCGCCCCGCTTCCTTCGCGCTCGGGGCCGCGCTCACCGTCGCCGGCGCCCTTTTGCTGGTGGGAGTGCTCGCGGTATCTTGCCTAAGGGGAAGCGGGGGGGGCAAGCACGTTTGAGGGCGGACCGCCCGGGTGGGTCCGCAGGTAATCGGCGACGATCCGGGCCACGGCTCCGTTCCCGAAGGCGGTGGGGTGGGCGGAGTCGTAATGGAAGGCGGGGTAGGGGGTCAGATCGGGATAATCCGCCTTCAGCCGGTCCAGGAGGTTGATGAAGGGAAGGCGGTTCTCCTCGCAGGGCACGGTCACCACGCGGTAGTTTTTTTCGTACTCGGAAAAGCGTTCCTTGCCCTCGAACTTGGGAAAAATCAGCACCAGGGGCTCGAAGCCGAAGCGGTCGGCGAGTTTTTTGAATTCGGCCAGCCCCTGGGACACGAAATCCCCCTCGTAGTAGTATTCCTCCATCGACTTGCGGACGTCCTCTTCGTCCGGGTCGAGGGCCTTGAGCCGGACGGCGCAGAAGAGAAACAGCTTGCTCTTGGCCAGGATCCGCGCCAGGGGCTGGGTGAGCATATAGACCAGCCGATGGTTCCTGACCAGGGCGCCCCGGAAGCGCATATCCAACTCCGATTTATTCCGGTGGTCGTTGAAGCAGTACTGCAGGATCACCACGTCGGGGTGGTAGGCCAGCCCCTTTTCCTTGAGCAGTTCCACCTCGTTGATGGTGTTGTAGCCCAACACCCCGAAATTGAGGACTTCCCAACTGCGCCCGCGGACGTTTTCCCGGTTGAGCAGTTCTTCGAGCTGGCTGCAGTACGTTTCGTCGTCTTCGAGAAAAACCCCCATGGTGACTGAGTCGCCGATGCAGATGACCCGGAGCGTCCGCGGGGGCCGGGCGTCCGGCCCGCGGACCCGTCCGCGGTAGCCGGCCGGGTTGATCTCGATCGCCGTCTTCCGGTAGTAGCTGACCCCGCCGGGCTTGAGGGTGTAGCGCAGCTTCGGGTTGGTGGAAAAAACGATCCCGCTGGAGGAGATCTCGGCGGTGTCGGGCGCCAGGCCCAGAACCCGGACCGTGACCTCGAGCAGCAGCAGCGCGAAGACGACGGCTCCGGCCAGAACCATGAGGTTTTTTTTCATCTCGTTGCGCTCGTGTCGTTGAATCGGCCTTCACGTTCTACCACAGTTTTCCGGGCCACCCTACTCGAAAACCGTCTACTCCCGCACAGTGCGTGGTTCCCGTCTGTTTTGACAAGACCTCCGCGCGCTTTATACAATAAGTCCGTGCCCCGTCACTTTAGGCCCGGGAGGAACCATGGATCAGGATCGGCATTCGCTGGAGGAGGCCATCAGGGATATCCGCCTGGAAGAATCCGGGGGGAGACCGCCTCGGACTTCTCCGGCGGCGCTGGCCGAATCCTTGAGCGGCCTCGACGAGGCCCGGAAAACGGAGACGGTGGCGGCCCTGGCCCCGGCGGAAGCGGGAGAGGTCCTTTGGAAGGCGGATCGGTCGTCGCGGGCTGAAATCGTTCAACGCCTGGACGATGAGCGTCTGGGCCGGATCTGTTCCTCCGCCGCTCCCGACCGGGCCGCGGATTTTCTGCGGTTGCTCCCGCCGCGGCGGCGGGGTCGGGTTCTGCCTCTGCTTGTCCCCCGTCAGGAAAAGCTGGTGCGCAGGTTGCTGAGCTTCCCTCCCGACTCCGCCGGGGCGCGGATGTCGCCCGACGTCGTTCCCTTCGACCGGGAGATGACCGTGGACCAGGCCGTGGCCCGGATGAGGGAGCACGAGTCGCAGGGCGAGATTTTTCATTGCTACGTGGTCGACGGCTCCGGAAAGCTCTTGGGAGTGGTGCCCATGCGCAAACTTCTGACCGCTTCCGGCTCCACCCGTCTGGGGGAGATGATCCGCCCCTTCGTGGTTTCGGTGAGAACCGATATGGACCAGGAGGAAGTGGCGCGGGTGGCGACCCGGCACGTGATCTACGCGCTCCCCGTGGTGGACGAGGAAGGGAAACTGGTGGGGTCGATCACCCTCGACAAGGTTCTGAGAGTGATCCAGGAGGAGGCCACCGAGGATATGTACAAGATGGCCGGGACCGATCAGAAGGAGATCGTCTCCGAATCGGTCTTCCGGATCGCCCGTATCCGCGCTCCCTGGCTGTTCGCCAGTTGGATGGGAGGCTTGGGCGCGTCCCTGATCATCGGCGTCTTCGAAGAGTCGATCGCCCGGGTGGCCGCCCTGGCCGCGTTTCTTCCCATCGTCCTGGGCATGGGCGGGAATATCGGCACCCAGAGCGCGACGGTGGTCGTCCGCGGCCTGGCCATGGGGTATATCGACGTCAACGCCTTGGGGCGAACGGTGTTCCGGGAAATGCGGATCGGGGTGATCCTGGGGATGACCTACGGCGTCCTGCTCGGGGTCTTCGCCACCGTCCTTCATTACCGGGCGTACGGGATCAATCTCGGGTTCACGGTGGGAACGGCCATTTTCTGCTCCATGTGCCTAGCCGCGACCATGGGAACGTTCATTCCCATGCTGTTGCGGCGTTTGAACGTCGATCCCGCCATCGCCACCGGTCCTTTCGTCACCACCTCCATCGATATTCTCGGCATCGTCGCCTACTTCACCGTCGCTTCCCTCATCCTCCTCTGATTGTTGTTGAGCGTTTTTTCGGACATTTGTCCGAAAAAACGCTCAAAGACGGGAATAAAACGTCTCCTTCTACGACCAATATAGTAGCAGGAGGTGTTTCATGAATGTCGTCAAAGGATCTCACGCTCCCGGGCGCCCCGTTGTCTACCGAAGCCGAGGATTGCGGGGCGTTCTGCGCCGCAACAGAAAAGTCAGCGCTCCCTTCTTGGTTTCCCACATCACCCAGCACGCCGTGGGAGACGAGTGTTTGTTCAAAACCGCCGCCGACCGCCTGGTCTTCCTCGAATTGTTGGGGGAGGCCGCCCGGAAATTTCGGTTCAAGCTCCTGTCGTACTGCTTGATGACCAACCACGTGCATCTGCTGCTTCAGCAGGAGGAGGACAATCTCCCCCGGTCCTTGAAAGAATTGTTTTTCCGCTACTCCCGGAAGTTCAACCGGAAATACTCCCGCCAGGGCCACCTTTTTTACGACACCTACCACCAGGTGGCGTGTTGCGATACCAGCCGCCTGCTCAGCCAGTCCATCTATATCCATCTCAACCCCGTCCGCGCGGGCATGGTCGCGGATCCTGAAGATTACCCCTGGTCGTCGTGCCGGTATTTCGTCCGGCCGCTGGCCGGGACCGCTCTGGTCGATAAGTTCTTCATTCTGCAGATGTTGGGAGAATCGCCGTTCCAGTGCGCCCAGGCGTACCGGGACCTTTTGAGCGCGGCCCGGGGGGAGGAAGCGGAATCGGGCGAGGACCAGAAATTCGCGCTGCTGCTCTGGGATTGGAGGGCCCGGGGGAAACTACGCTTAACCGGAAGTGTGCCCGCCGCCGGCCTCTCCGGCGCCGGCGACGACGAGGGGTTGCTGGAATTGCTGCGCTGCGTGCATTCCTCGGGAGGGTTCAAGAGCGTCAGCCAGGCGGGGACTCGTCGGCGGCTGGTCGGCGCCCTGCGCGCCCGGGGTTATGCGCCGGGCCATCTGGCCGCGTTTCTCGGCGTGAGCGAGCGTCAACTCCGTCGTTGAGCGCATTTTCGGACATTTGTCCGAAAAGACGCTCAACGGTAACGGTCGATGAGGTAGGGGTAGGCGAGGATGACCTTCTCCGGCGGGAAGACGATTTCGGAGCGGAATCCATGCAGCGCCCGCCAGATCAAAAAATAGGTGGCTCCCCGGGCCGGGTTCCAGAGCTGGTCGGCGAATAGGTGGAGGGTGACCCCCACCGCGGCGCCCAGCAGCCAGTCGACGGGGAGAACGAATATCCAGAGGAGCCAGGTCCCCGCCGCCAGCTCCCAGGAATGCAGGGGGAGGTAGTAGCGCCGATAGATATGGTAGTGGGCGGCCTCGAAAAAGGCGTGGATTTTGATGCGGGGGCCGAAGGTGGCGACGTATTCCGTCACATGGTCCAGGTCGATCAGCACCCCGGCCAGGAAGCAGGCCAGACCCGCGGCCAGGCTCCGGGTGAAGAATGCCGTCACGGCCGCCGCCGCCGCGGAGAGGGTTATGTGCTGTTTGAGTTCCACGGCGCGGTCGGTCAGGAAGGAGAGGGGGGCAGGTTGATGCCGACCTTGTGGGCGATTTCCTCGAACTCGGTGCGGGAAATGTCGTTAAGGCCCTTTCCTCGCTTGTCCAGGTGTTCGTTGAACTTGATCGCCTTTTCCTGCATCAGGGAATGGGTATCCTCGGAACCGCCGAAGAGCCTGAAATTTTTACCCCGAGTGATCCTCAGGTGCTTGTCGGTCCCGTCCAGGCCCAACCCCAGAAGCATCGAATTTTTCGACGTATGGTCTATCATCGATCTATCGCCTTGCCTGCCCGGCGCGCCAATCTATATAATTATGCCCTCAAAACGGCGTCAAGTCAAACAACCCAAGGAGGCCGGCAATGGTCAAACATCCGGGCAAACAGCACTACGAGTACCGCAGCGACTTCGAAAAGATGCATATGTACGGGGTCAAGGATAAAGCCACCACACTGCGCGAGCTCCGGTACAGCGCCGCCGCCGCCAAAGCCAGGATCAAACAGGATGTCGCTTGGGAGAACGAAGGGTTCGTACTCCCCTCCTACTACAGCCACATCGACGCCATCGTCGATTATGTCTATTCCCACTGACAGCTCCCGAAGCCCCGGGCTGGGGGAGATGGTCGAGGCGGTCAGGGAGTTTCACCGCCGCCACGACCTGAAGGAGCGGGGCGGGGAAGAGATGCTCCACCGGATGAATCTGATGATGGAGGAGCTGGGCGAGATCTGTCAGTGCCTGACCAAAGGCAAGCCCCGGGAAGAGCTGATCGAGGAGCACGCCGACCTGCTCATCCTGCTGCTGGGCAACGCCGTCTCCCTCGATTTCGACCTGGAGAAAGCTTTCTGGGAAAAAATGGACCGGATCATGAAACGCCCCGCCCGCATGGTCGGCGGGACCGTGAGGGTTACCGAGACCTGACCGTACCGCCGGGGCTGTTCTTTTCCCGTTACTTCTGCCGCCCGAACCGCGCGCGTCGCGGTCAGGCTTTCTTATTGACCCGGTGGTTGCCTACCGCCCGGTCCCCCACGATGATCCGGTAGATGTCGGCCTGCGGCCCGGATTTGACCAGTTCGCGGCGCGCTTCCGCCGCTCCGCGCCCGCACCGCAGGCAGGTGCTGTCGTCGCTCTCGAAGAATTTGGAACAGGCAAAACAATAGAAAAAACCCATGCTCGTCTCCTTTCGGCTGAAGGCCTGAGTATGCCCGGCCGTCGACGGGTATTCGGGCTTCCGTTTATCGGGTACGGGAAATATACCACCGATGGAGCGGGAAATAAAGTTAGCGTCTCGCTCCCGCCGGCGGTTGGTCGGCCTCAGCGGGAGGAATACGCGAAGATACAGTACATACCCCCCAGGTAGAGCGCGGCGATGAGCAGGGGGATCCAGGGCGAGGATTTCGGGGGACGGGATCTCCCCAGGAAAATCCCGGCGCCCGTCGCCAGGGTGAGCAGCAACCCCAGGGCCGCCGCGGCCAGGTCGGCGTTACCTCCCTGGGCCAGGAGCGACCGTCGGCCGTAGGCGAGATCGGTCCAGAAGAGGATGGCGAGGTTGAAGATGTTGCTGCCGAGAATATTGCCCAAAGCCATTTCGGAGTGGCCCCGCTTGGCCGCGGTCAGGCTGACGGCGACTTCGGGCAACGAGGTGACCAGGGCCAGGAGCAGGGCCCCCACGAAGGTGGTTCCCCATCCGGTGATTTCGGCGATGCGGTTCCCGCTGTAGGACAGCCAGAAACCGGCTCCCACCACCGCCAGGACCGCCCCCCCCAGCTTGAGGTAGATCGCCGGGGGGAAGTCCCTTCCGGGGGGCAGCGGTTCTTCCTGTCCGGCGTGTTCGCCCCGATAGAGGGAGATCGATGCCGCCAGGTACAAGACCAGCAGGACGGCCGCGAACAGCCCCACCGGGCCCAGGGTGAAGGTGTGGCCGGCGCGGGCCAGAGCGATCCCCCCCGCCGCCGTCAACGTCATCACGCACCCGAAGAAGATCAGGTTCCGGCACGACTTCCAGTTCTGTCCGTTGAGGATGTTGAGCCCCCCGGCCGCCAGGGCGATCAGGGGGACGATGAAGATGTTGAAGGCGTTGCTGCCGAGGACGTCGCCCAGGGCCAGACGCGGGGCCTTGACGATGGTGACCGCGCCGATCGCGGTTCCCAGCTCGGGGATCGAGGTCACCCCGGCCAGCAGAATAAAGCCCAGCCAGAGCCGGGTCAGCCGGTGCTTGTCGGAGATCAGTTCGGCGTAGCCGACCAGCTGCCTCCCCCCGGCGATCACGATGACGGCGCTGATGATGAATTGAATCCAGATCACGGGCGGCGAAGAACGATAAATTTTTGTTCCGGGCGGTACACCGGCAGCTATAATAGTATCAAACGCGGTTCCCGCCAAGGTAAGTCGATGTCTCCCGACAAGAAACATTCCCCGGAACAGACCGAATTTCCCTTCATGGCCAAGGGCGCGGCCGGGTTCCTCCGTTCCCCCAGCCCTCTTTTGGACCTGGGCACGCTTCCGGCCGCGGTTCTGCTGGCGGGGGTCCGGCCCCGCAAGTGGATGGCGGCGCACGGGATCGAAACCCTCGCCGATCTGGTGGCGGTGGTGCAGAGCAAGGACCTCTCCCAGAAATGCCTGGACCAGCAGGTCAGGAACAAGCTTCAGGACGAGTTGAAGGCGTACTGGAACGGGAAACAGTACATCTATATCTTCGGGATCAACTTCGTGGGAAAGGGGGTGGAGAGAGTGCTCTGCGACCGCAAGTTGAGAAGGACCTCCATCCGCGCCCTGCGCATCTCCCCCCACCTGATCGATATCCTGGAGAGGAAGAAGATCCGCACCGTCGGGGACCTGCTGCTTCAGCCCGAGCTCCAGTGGCGCAACCCCCGTTCTCTGGGCAACCTCCTGGTGGACGAGATCCTGGTTGCCCTGGCCGAGTTCGTTCTCCCCCCGCGCTCGTGACCGGCACCGGGAAGAAGAGCGGGTTCGTCTGCCTGGTCGGGCTCCCCAACGTCGGAAAATCCACCCTGCTGAACCGCTTGGTGGGAACGGATCTGGCCATTGTTTCTCCGCGGCCCCAGACCACCTGGAACACGGTCCGGGGAATCCTCTCCGACGAACGCGGGCAGATCGTGTTCATAGACACTCCCGGCCTCCACCGCCCCGCCGACGGGCTCGGGCGCCGGATGGTCTCATCGGCGCGGCGGGCCCTGGGGGAAGCCGATCTGGTGTATTGGCTGGAGGATTGCCGCTCCGACCCCGAAAGCGCTTTGGCGAAAGTCGCCCGGCTGCTGCCCCGGGGGCTCCCGGCGTTTTTGGTTCTGAACAAGGCCGACCTGGTCCCCAAGCCCTCGCTCCTGCCCCGGCTCGAAGTCTACGGCCGCGCCGGCCGTTTCCGGGAGATCGTCCCGCTTTCGGCCCTGACCGGGGAAAACTGCGACCGTCTCCTGCCGCTGACGTTCGAATGCCTCCCTCCCGGCGAGGAACTCTTTCCCGGGGACATGCTTTCGGACCAGCCGGAAAAAGACCTGATGCGGGAGTTCATCCGGGAAAAAGTATTTCTCAACACCCGCCAGGAGATCCCGTACGCCAGCGCGGTGAAGATCGAATATGTCCGCGAGGAACCCAGGCGCCTGGTGGTCGGCGCCACTATCTTCGTGGAGCGGGAGTCGCAGAAAGGGATCGTGGTGGGGAAGGGCGCGTCCATGCTCAAAAAGATCGGGACTCAGGCCCGCGGCCGGATCGAAGCCCTGGTGGGAATGCCGATCTTCCTCGACCTGAGAGTGAAGGTGCGCCCCAAATGGCGCGGCGACGCCCGCAGCCTGACCGAATTCGGTTATCGGGATTGACGGGTTTCGGCCGGGAGTCTTCCCGGGGGTTGCCGCTTCAATAGGGGGCGGTCACCTGGATATCTCCCTCGGACCCGAAAAACCAGCCGGAATACCCGCGCACCATCCACTTTCCCGTCCCCGATCTGAAGACGGCGGCGTCGTCGGACCCGTCCCCGTCGAAGTCGGACGCCAGGGGCAGGTCGGTTTCGGACCCGAAAAACCAGCTCCGCCCCGTCCGCGCCAGCCATTTTCCGGTTGAAGGGCGGAAGACGGCCATTTCCCGGGTACCGTCGCCGTCGTAGTCGCCGGGAACCGGGATGTCTTCTCCTCCCCCGAAATAGGCGGAGACGCCGCCCCGGACCATCCATTTTCCGGCCGCGGGACGGTACACGGCGATGTCGACGGTCCCGTCCCCGTCGTAGTCGGCGCTGACCGGAAGATCGCCGTCCCCGCCCCAGAACGCCCGGGTGGAGTTTCGCACCATCCATTTCCCCTGGCCCGGGCGGAAGACGGCGATAGCGGCCCTTCCGTCCCCGTCGTAGTCGGCCGGGACGGGCTCGTCGGCCGCCGCCCCGAAGTAGGCGCCGTCTCCTTCCCTGACGATCCACTTCCCGAGGGTCGGCCGGAAAACCGCCGACTGCCACCTCCCGTATCCGGTGTAAGCCTGCGGCACCGGGCGGTCCCCGTTTTCCCCCAGGTAATAACGGTTTCCGTTCCGGAACATCCAGGCCCCGGCGGAAGGGCGGTAGAGAGCCGCGTCGGCGGTCCCGTCTCCGGTGTAGTCGCCGGCCACGGCGGGCAGCGAGGGAGGGGTGGGGCGGTAACCCGGCCGGGGGTAGCCGCGCACGGCCCGGACGAAATGAAGCGTGTCCTTCGGTTTGACGTCGGCGACTCCCACCGAAAAGTCGACCGCCCAGGCGTTGGAGGTGAGCGTCTTGACCGTCGAACTCGACCAGTACCAGGCTTTTTGAGTCCCTCCGGCGAAGATGGGATCGATCACGGGATAAAAACGCCCGAAGTCGACGAGGCTGACCAGTTCGTCGTGGTTGGGCAGTCTCCAGTCGTTGTAGCCGCCCACGTCGAGGGAGTTGAGGCCGTCGACGAAATCGAACGCTTGGGTCCAGGAACGTATGTTGGGGCTGGAAGCGTCCAGCCAGGTCAGGCCGGTGGCCCGGTCGCGGACGGTGTACGTGCCCTCTCGGACGAAGCGCTCGCCCGAGCGGGGGTAGCCGGCACCGGCAGCTCCGTCGTCCCCGAGGTCGAACGGCCCCGGGGGGTGGATGACCAGGGTCTGGCCGGTGGCGGGGAACCCCTCGGCGTCGTCGCCCGTGAAAAAGCTGCGGCACGCCCGCACCGCCGCTTCCCGGTCGTTGTCGAGCAGTTCCGCGAAGGATTGGCCGAAACCGTACGACATCTGGTACACGGCCGTTCCCGAAGCGAAGTTGGCGGAGCAGGTCGAAGTCCAGTAGGGATCGTGGGTGGTGCCGGTAAAAAGGTAGTGGTTCGGATCCTGGCTGGCATCGAGCCCCAGGTCCCGGGTGGAGAGCAGCTCCAGGGCATTCGGGATCCGCCAATCGCTGAAACCGCCGAACGAGTCTCGGTTGAGGGAAGCGACGTAGGCGAACGCGTCTTCCCAGGACATGATCCCCGAACGGCCGCCGGCGGGCTGGCTGTTGCTCTCTCCCTGCTGCCACATCAGGCCCGTCGCCCAGTCCGCCACCACCCCCGTGCCCAGGTCCTCCCAACGGGGGGGGTGGAGAGGGTAGCCGATTTCATAATAGCCGTCGTCGCGCTCGTGAAAGGCCTCGGTCTGGCCGGTCGCCGGCACTCCGTAATAAAGGTTAAAAACAATGACGGGAGTGGGAGGGGGCGGGATGGGGGTGGGGGTGACTACCGGGGGAGTGGTATAGCCGTAGGGCGTTGCCGTCGGGGTCGCCTGCGTCGGGCCCGGGTCGAGCCCGGGTCCGCCGGTGACCGCGATGACGTAGGCCGTCTGGGCGGAGGCGCCCTCGCTCTCGCGGAAACCCCCGGCGCCCTGGGTGAAGTCGATGTACCACTTATAGGAGGGGATGCAGAAGCGGGAAGTGCCGCTCCAATGGGCGCCGGTGCCGACACGGGAGCGGAGCAGGGGGGGGATGGCCGGGTAGAACTGGCCGTAGTCGATCAGGCTCAACAGCTCCTGCTGGTTGGGGAGGCGCCAGGTGCTGTAGCCGCCGTAGTGGTTGCGGTTAAGCCGTTCGATGTAGAGAAACGCGTCTTCCCAGGTGAGGCTGTCCTTGAGCCCCGCCACCTCGAGCTTGGAGGAATCCTCCCCCTGCCAGATCAGGGCCGTGGCCCGGTCGGAGACGGTGCCGTTGGCGTTCGCGATGAACCGCTGGCCCCAGCGGGGGTAGCCCGCCTGCACGGCGCCGTCGTCGCCGAGGTCGAAGCCGACGGGGTTGTGGATCGGGTTGGTCTGGCCGGAGCGCGGGAACCCCGCCGCCGTCTCCTCCCGGGGCAGCGTCCGGACCGCCTTGACGTAGCCCGTCGGTTCCGGGGAGCTTTCCAGGTTCACGGTCTGCAGGAGTCCTTCCCGGAAGTCGAGGCCGTAGCCCCGCAGCCCGCTGACGACGTCGGCGTAGGTGGTGGACGACCAGAAGAAAGCGCCGACGGGAATGGAGCTGAAGACGGAGAAAGAAGCGGGGTCGTAGGCGCCGAAATCGACGATGGCGGCCAGCTCCTTGCTGTTGGGCATTCTCCAGTCGGTAAAGGCGGCGAACGAATTCCGGTTCAACTCGGCCACGTAGGCGAAGGCCTCCTCCCAGGTCAGGAGACCCTGGTAGGTCCCCGCCGCCTGGGACCCGCTGTCCCCGGTCTGCCACATCAGGCCGGCGGCGAGGTCCGCGACCGTGCTCCCGGCGGTGCCGAAGCGCTCTCCCTGCAGGGGATACCCGGCCCGGACCGCCCCGTCGTCGCCGAAGTCGTAGGGGCCCGCGGGGTGGTAGGAATCGAGCTGCCCGCTCCGGGGAAGACCGGTGAGGGTCCCGGGATCGGGAGTGGGGGTGGGGCAGGAAGGGGCCGGGGTGGGGGAACGGTAGGGCCCTCCCCTGACGCCCCGGACCAGGCACCGGTCCGAATACCTGACTTGTCCCGACCAGCCGTCGAGAAACCTGACGCCGAAGGCCTCGTCGGGAACCCCGTAGCGGGAGGTGCCGGTCCAGTAGAGAGCGGGCACGGCCGGGTCGAAGGATTCGTCGATCAGTGCTTCCGGGTAGCGGTCCCGGAATTCCAAGAGCGAATAGAGTTCGAAGTAGTTGGGCAGGCGCCAGTCGCCGAAACCGGCGTAGCCGGATTCGTTCATGGCCCGTACGTAGTCGAAGGCTTCCTCCCAGGTCAGTTCGCCCTCGAGCGAGCCGAACGCCCGGGTCCGGCTGTCGGTTTTCTGCCAGCAGAGGCCGGTCGCCGCCTGTTCGACGTACTCGGCGTAATCGAGGTAAGCCGGGGCCGTCAGGGGGTATCCTTTCTCCAGGTCCCCGTCGTCTCCGGTCCGGATGCTGTCGACCTGGCCGGTCTTGGGGAACCCTCGGACGCTTTCGGAGTAGGGGAGGGAAGCGACGGCCTTGACGTAGGCGGTCTCCGTGGAGCCGGCGTTGGCGTGGCCTTCCCCCATATTGATGTAATAAGGGGCGTACCCGGTCGAGGCGAAAGGATGGTGGGTGCTCGACCAGTAGGGGGATTCGTGCATCCAGGAGAAGATACTATACGCCGCCGGCAGCCAGGTCCCCTCGTTGACGATAGAGAGCAGTTCCTTGATGTTGGGCAGCCGCCAATCCGTTCTCGATCCGAACTCCCGGCTGTTGAGACCGCTGACGTAGGCGAAGGCGTCGTCCCAGGAGACCATGCCTTCCAGACCGTCGACCGGCCGGTAGCCGCTGTCGTCTTTCTGCCAGATCAGGCCGGTTCCGAGGTCGCTGACGGTGCCGTCGCCGTTGTCGACGAAGCGCACGCCCTCCCGGGGGTATCCGATTCTCAGGTAGCCGTCGTCTCCCAGGTCGTAAGGAGCGGCGTAATGGTAACTGGCGGCCTGCCCGGTCCGGGGCAGGCCGTAGGGATCCTGCGCCGCCGCCCGGCCGGTTCCCGCCGCCGCGATCGCCGCCATCCCCGCCAGGGCGCCGACGAATCGTTTCCTCCTCCGCTTGGCGGGGTCCGCGTTCACTTCCCGCCGACAAATCTTGTCATAACAGCATGTTTCATAAGGGACTGCGTCTTTTATAAATATAAGCCCCGTGCGGGTTTTTGTCAACGTCCGCCGGCGGAAGGGAAAACCGGCGCGGGTGTCCGCCGCCGCGGCCGGCCCTTACTCCAGACGGTCCGGGTAGGGGGGGATGAAAACGGTTTCCAGAACGGTTTCGGTTCGGTCCGCGGCGATCTCCAGGCTGCTCAGGTAGGAAACGACGTGGGGGTCGAGGTCGGGAGGGTTGACCAGAAAGAGCAGGCGCCGGCACCCGCTCCGGCGCAGGTAGAGCTCGTTCGCGTCCGCGATCGCGGGCACCCCTTCCGGTCGCAGCAGGGTGTCGTAATAAGGAATGGGCGCATCGGCGTCGATCAGACCGTATTTACCGGAAAGGATGGCCAGGGGCAGCCCGGCCTCGCGGGCCAGGCGCCCGACTTCGGCGATCCGGCGCGAACGGTAACGCTTCCGGGCCGGCAGCAGCCCCGGCGCCGCGTCCTTGTCCCGGCAGCAGATGGTGCAGACCAGGGTATTCATGTTCCGAGGGGGGTCAATGGAGGAAAACCCTGATCATCGCCGTGGCGCTTCCCAGGTAGATGGCGATACCGAGGACGTCGTTCATGGTCGTGATCAGGGGGCCGGAAGCGATCGCCGGGTCGATGCGGAGACGGCTGAAGGTCAGGGGGACGAGCACGCCGGAGAGGGTGGAGAAGGTGACGGCCAGAAACATGGCCAGGCCCACGACCCCGCCCATGAACCAGCCGTTGCCCTGGCCGGCCTGGAGGAGAAACGCCAGCCCCGCCAGGATGACGCCGCAGGAAATCCCGAGCAGGACCGCGACTTTGAGCTGTTTGAAGACTTCGGCGAAGACCCGGGACGATTTCAGCGTTCCCAGGGCCAGGCCCCGGATGACGATGCTGGACGATTGCAGCCCGACGTTGCCGCCGGTGGCGGTGATCATGGGGATGAAGGCGACCAGGGCGATGACTTGTTCGAGCGTGACCTCGAAGGAACGGATGACCAGGCTGGAGAGAAAACTGCCCCCGATGCAGATCAGGAGCCAGGGGAGGCGGATGCGGGCGATCCGCAGCGAACTGGTCGCCCGCAGTTCCTCGTCGTCGGTGCCGGCCATGCGCAGGATATCCTCGCTGGCCTCCTCGTCGATGATTTCGACCGCGTCGTCGGCGGTGATCCGCCCCAAAAGTTTCCCGGTCTCGTCCACCACCGGCAGGACGGCCAGGTCGTATTTGCGGATGATCGCCGCCGCCTGTTCCTGGTCGGTCGCCGGGGTGACCCGGGCAAATGCTTCCAGCATCACCTCGCCCAGGAGAGCGCCGTCGGGGGCGGCGAGGAGCTTCTGCAGGGGGACGAGGCCGAGCAGGCGCCCCTCCCGGTCGACGACGAAGACGGAATACAGCGCTTCCTCGATGGTGCTGCGGCGGATGACCTGGATGGCCTGCTTGACCGAAAGGTCGGCGGGCAGGGCGATGAGGTCGGCGTCCATGATCCGCCCGGCGCTGTTTTCGGGGTAGGCCAGGAGCGTGCGGATTTCCGACGAGCCGTCCCCGGAAATTTCGCCCAGAACCTGGGCCTCTTCGTGCGGCTCCATCTCGGAGATGATCTCCACCGCCTCTTCCGGGGGCATGGTCTCCAGGATGTCCCCCAGTTCCGGGGGGCCGAGCCGGTCGACCAGTTCGGCTTCGAGGGAAGGAGAACTGTCTTCGAGGACGTCTCCCTGGAGGTCGCGGTCGAGGAGGCTGAAGATGCCGAAACGTTCTTCCCGCGCGAGCGTCGAAAGCCAGTCGGCGATATCCTCGGCCCGGGCCTGGCGGAGCACCTGGGCCGCTTCCAGGGTTCTGCCGGAGTGGTAGAGCGCCAGAACCCGGCCCTGGCAGAGTTCGTCGAAATAGACGCGAGCTCGCATACGTTTCTCCGGACGCAATTATCATCCGCCCGCAATGGCGGGAGCGAACATCTAGTTGCCGGTACGGACTAATCACATAGTATAACCGGAAGCGGGAGCCGGGGCCAGTTTCTCCTGGGACGGCCGCCGTTGCCGCGGCGCCGCTTTCGGGCTAAGATAACCGCGTGAGTACGATCGAGAAGAAGAGCTGGGGCGCCACGATCTTACGCCGCCTGGCCCGGGAATATCCGGCCGCCGGTATCGCCCTCGAATTCCGCACTCCCCTCCAACTCCTGGTGGCGACCATACTTTCCGCCCAGAGTACCGATCGGCAGATCAACAAGATCACCCGGGATCTTTTCCGCAAGTACCGTTCGGTCGGGGATTACGCCCGGGCCGACCGCGCCCAGTTCGAGGAGGACATCCGCTCCAGCGGTTTCTTCCGCAACAAGGCCGCCGCCATCATCGCTTCCGCCCGCCTGATCGAAGAGCGGTTCGGGGGAAAGGTCCCGGAGACCATGGACGAGCTGCTCACCCTCCCCGGCGTCGCCCGTAAAACCGCCAATATCGTCCTCTGGCACGCTTTCGGCAAGGCCGAGGGAATCGCGGTCGATACCCACGTCAAACGGCTGGCGGGAAAGCTGGGGTTGAGCGGGGAGACCGCCCCCGACAAGATCGAACGGGACCTCCTCCAGGTTTTTCCCCGCCGCCGCTGGGGGGAGGTCAACACGCTCCTGATCGTTCACGGCCGGCAGGTCTGCATCGCCCGCCGCCCGCGCTGCGGAGACTGCGTACTCGCCGACCGCTGCCCCTCCGCCGAGACCTGAGCGGGAGTATCCGCGCCGCCTCGCGGCGGCCCCGGTTCAGTTGCAGGAGTATTTGTTGGTGGAGTCGTCCGAGACGTTAACGTTGTCGTATGAAGACCCGGTACAGTTCTGCACCCAGCAGCTGGAGAGGCGGTAGCAGCTATGGAATCCGGTGGTGGTGATGCCGCCCCCATCGACCAGGCAGGCGCCGGCCATGTTGCACCCGGAGAAGCCGTAGGTCTGGCAGCCGTAGGCGTAGCAGTTGGAAAGGCGGTCGCAGTCGTAGAAGCCGATCTGGGTATGGCCGTACCCGTCGATGTAACAGTTGGCGAGGTTGTTGCAGTCCTCGAAACCGTTCTCCGCGCAGTCGCGGGCGGCGCAGTTGAGAAACCGGCAGCTCTCGTCGTTCGAACCCTGGAAGCCGTTGGCGGCGGCGTTGCTGGCCACGCAGTCGATGAAGCTTACGTACGCACCCGAACCATGTTCGAAACCGTGACCCTCGCTGCTGTAGGAGAAACAATCCCGGACCGTGACGTAATTGGAACGAACATATACGTTGCCCGTACCTCCCGCACCCCCGCCGGAGAGCACCCGCAGCCCATCGACCTTGCAGAACTCGACGTGGATATCGAGGTAGCACCCGCTGTCGAAGGCGAGCACGGTGCCCCGCTGCTCCTCGCCCACGATCTTCCTGACGTGTTCGATCGTGACGGTTTGATCGATACTGTAGGTTCCGGCGGGGATGAAGACCGAGCGGTAGACGTCGCTCTCCAGCGCGGCCGCGAGGTCGTCTCCGTCCCCGGTCCTGACCACGTAGTCGTAGAGGCGCTGGCCGCTCCCGCCGCCGGTTATGGGGACGTCGGTGGAGGTCCCGAAGTAGCCGAGGGTGGTGTTGCGGATCCGCCACAGCCCCGAGGAAGGCCGGAAGATCCCGACTTCGGCGATCCCGTCTCCGCTGAAGTCCCCGGCGACCGGGGTGTCGGCGGCGGTCCCGAAGAAGACCTGGGTGATGCCCCGGATCAGCCATTTCCCGCTGGAAGGACGGTAGACCGCGATGTCCTCCCGGGAGTCCCCGTCGAAATCGGCGGCGCCGCCCGGAAGAGCCGGGCAGAGCAAGGTAAGACCGACCAGGCCCGTCAGTAAGCGTTTCATTGTATTCACCTCCCGGAAGTTGAGCGGCGCCGGGAAGCGGGGCCGATGGGCCGCTTCTCCGGGAAACCGTGGTTCAGTTATTGCACGAGTCGGAGTCGATGCTGAAACAACCCGTAAACGAAGTGGAACAGCCGTAGGCCACGCAGCTGGAGAGGTAACCGCAATAATCGAAGCCGGTCCCCGCGGTCACCACCGAGCAGGACCCGACCTGGTCGCAGCCGAAAAACGCGGTGTCACCCACGCCTTCGGCGCGGCAGGCGGAGAGGTTGTCGCAGCCGTGGAACCCGACTCCGCCCGAAACCGGGCCCTTGACCGCGCAGGAAGAGAGGTTGTAACAGTTGTCGAATCCGTAGGCACTGGCATCCTCGGAGACGCAGGCGGAGAGGTTGTTGCAGTTGGAGAACCCTCTGTAGCAATCTTCGGCGGCGCACCCGATGATGCGCGCGGTCTGGATGGTGTTGCTGCCCTGGAAGCCGGCGTCGTCGGACTGTTCGGCGTTGCAACCCAGGAAGGTGACGTACTGGCTCGCGGACGTGTACTCGAACCCGTTCCCGGCGCTGGAGAGGGAGTAACAGTTGCGCAGGGTCACGTACCAGGCGTTGTTCACGTAGAAGCTGCCGCGTTTCAATATCGAATCGCCGCCGCCCTGGATGATGATGTCCTCGACCAGGCAGCCCTGGCTGGTGATGTTGAGATACTGCCCGTTGATAAGCATGATCCGGGGGTAGGCGTGGAGGCTTTCTCCGCTGATGCGCTTGACGCTGGCGACGTTGATCATGCTGTAGACGTAATAGGTTCCGGCCGGGACGAAAACGCTGGTATAGGTCGTGCTCTGCAGGGCGGCCAGCAGGTCGGCGCCGTTCCCGGCCTTCACCACGTAGTCGTAGAGGCGTTGGCCGCTCCCGCCGCCGGTTATGGGGATGTCGGTGGAAGTCCCGAAGTAGCCGCGGGTGGTGTTGCGGATCCGCCACAGCCCCGAGGAAGGCCGGAAGATCCCGACCTCGGCGATGCCGTCTCCGCTGAAGTCCCCGGCGACCGGGGTGTCGGCGGCGGTCCCGAAGAAGACCTGGGTGATGCCCCGGATCAGCCATTTCCCGCTGGAAGGACGGTAGACCGCGATGTCCTCCCGGGAATCCCCGTCGAAATCGGCGGCCGCCGACGTCCCCGCCGCCGCCAGGGCGGCCAGCAACAGCGCCTTTGCGCTCGGTCTCATAGATACCTCCGCTCTGCGGTTGTTGGGCGCCCCCGGCCGGGGGCGCCCGTTGGCTTGCGCACTCGCTATCGGGTAACCGGTATGTCTCCGCTGGCGCCGTAGTAGGGCCGGGAGAGGAAGCGGATCAGCCATTGCCCGCTGGAGGGACGGAAAACGCAGTATTCGTCTCCCAAGCTCCCGTTGAAATTGGCCGGCACCGGGGTGTCGCCGCTGCGGCCGTAGTAGAACCTGGTGTAGCTCCGGATCATCCATTTCCCGTCGGCGGCGCGGAAGACTCCGGGGTTGTCCGATCCCCCCGGCCAGAAATCGGCCACCACCGGGAAATCCCCGCTGTTCCCGTAGTAAAAACGGGTGCGCCCGCGGACCAGCCACTGGGCGGTGGAGGAGCGGAAGACGGCGACGTCGTCGGTGCCGTCGCCGTTGTAGTCGCCCGGGACCGGCAGGTCGGAACTCCCCCCGTAGTAAACCGGGGACAGGCCGGAAATGGCCGACCAGACCCATTTGCCGTTGGAGGGGCGGAAAATGCCGATCCGGCAGGCCCCCAGGTCCCCGGTCCAGTACGCCGGCACCGGGGTGTCGCCCGATTGGCCCAGGTAGACCGTTCCCAGCTGCCGGTTGATCCATTTGCCGTCGGCCGCGCGGAAGACCGTGGGTTCGGTGGTATCGTTGCCGTCATAATCGCCGGGGACGGGGACGTCGCCGGACTGCCCGAAATAGAACCGGCTCAGCCCGCGGACCAGCCACTGGGCGGTGGAGGGGCGGAAGACGGCGATGTCGTCGGTGCCGTCGCCGTTGTAGTCGCCGTCGCCGATGACGTAGCGGGTGCCGCTCCCCCCGGGGAAGGAGACGTCATAGACCGCCCAGAAGAACGCGTAGTAGGAAGCCCCGTCCCAGTAGGTGTCCGAATAGTTCATGTCCATGTCGATCTGGAAGATACCGTTGGGCCGGAGCCCCCCGGCCGTGCTCCAGGAGTTGAGCATGATCCAGGTGGGGTTGGCCGGGTCCCGGTCGTCGTAGCCCACGCAGAGGACGGCGTGGCCCCAGCCGTTGGACCAGGAATGCCCGTTGACGTAATCGAGGTTGAGGTAGTAGTTCTCGGTGTAGTTGTCCCAGAAGTTGTCGAAGGTGTCGCCGTCGGCGGAGGTGGGCATGAAAAAGGCGAACCAGACCGCCTTGCCCTGGTGGAGCTGGTTCTTGATGTTGGCGATGGCCGTGGCTTGGCTCACCCCGTGCGTGGTCAGGTAGCCGGAGCTGCAGGAGGTGATTTCGTGCCGGGGGGTTTTGGCGATGGCGGCGCAGCCGACCGCGGGGCTGCCGGTCGAACAGTTACGCCCGCTGTCGGCGAAAGAGGCATTGGAGTTCGACCAGGGCAGGCAGTATCCGACCGCGTCGAAGAAATCGGCCAGATCCTCGGCCCAGCCGCCGCAGCAGGGGTATTGGCCGTATCCGTTGGTGCCGCAGGAGTTGAGGTGCTGGACGGAAAGGCGGTCCTTGGTCCCGGTCAGACGCTCCAGTTCGATGGCCAGGCACCCGACCCCGGCCCAGACCCAGCAGTCGCCGCAGGCGCCCTGGTAACGGGTGGAGGGGACGTAGCTGAGGTTGCCCAGGAGGCTGTAGTAGCTGCCCTGGCGGGGAAGGGTGAGCGAGGGGTCGGACCAGGCCCGCTTTCCGGTCTTTTCCCGGGTGCACCAATCGCGGCGGAGGGCGGGGTCCGGCCGCATCACGCCCAGATCGCCGGTTCCGCTCCGGGGAGTTCCCCGGAGTTGCTCGATGTCGACTTCCCGGAGCGGGGCGGGACGGGATATGGGCGCCGTCGCCAGAAGCAGTACCGTCGCCGATCCCCAAACCAGAGTCTTCATATCGTCCTCCCTCCCCCGAAGGGGATTGCTCGCGCGTGAAGCGGCGGAGCGCCGCGCATCACTTGACTACCGGGGTGTCCCCGGTCTGTCCGAAATATACCCGGGTCTGGTGGCGTATCGCCCAGAGGCCGACCGATTCCCGGAAGATGCCGATCCCGGCGGATCCGCCGCCCTCGTAGAAAGCCGGAAGCGGCGTGTCGGCGTTCTGGCCGTAGTAGATGCGGGGGCCGTTGAGCAGCGCCCAGAGGCCGGTGGAGGGCCGGAAGATCCCGGGCATTCCCCCCCCGCCGTCGTAGGCGGCGGGAACGGGGATGTCTCCGGCCTGCCCGAAGTAGACGTAACTGTAGGCCCGAGCCTTCCAGAGCCCGTTGGCGGGGCGGAAGATGGCGACGTTGGTACTGCCGTCGGCGGTGTAGTCGGCCGGTACCGGATAATCGCCCGCCGTCCCGTAATAGATCCGGGTCAGGCCCCGGACCGCCCAGAGCCGGGAACTGTTGCGGAAGATGGCGCAGTCGGCGGTGCCGTCGCCGCTGAAATCGGCGGGGATGGGGGTGTCCCCGGAATTTCCGAAGTAGACTCGAGACCAGTTGCGGATCGCCCAGAGTGAGGAAGCGGGGCGGAAGACGGCAATGTCGGTGGTGCCGTCGCCGTTGTAATCGCCGGGGGCGGCGGTGTCGGCGCTCTGACCGAAATAGACCCGGGTCAGGCCCCGGACCAGCCAGAGGCCGGCTCCGGACCGGAAGAGGGCGATGTCGCTGGTCCCGTCGCCGTTATAGTCGTAGATCCAGCGCTGGGGCGGTCGGACCCGGAGCCGGTAGACGCTCCCGTTCTGGGCTCCCGCCCAGATCTCGCCGGTGCCCGCGGTCCTGATGGCGGAGATGTCGATGCTCCCGACAATATGGGTCTGAACGGCCCAGTGCACGCCGTTATAGAAGAGAATATCCCCGTTGCTGCTGCCGGCCCAGACCTTGTCGTTCTGGAGCCCCACGGCGACGGAGGAGACGGTGGGGTTGCCGATGTCGGTGAAGAGAGACCATTCGTTGCCGTCGTACTGCAGGATCGTTCCGGCGTAGCCGGAGGCGGCCGCGGCTTCCTCCCCGCCGCTGGCGACGTCGTAAAGACAAATTTGAACGGTCGTTTCCACTTCCCAGGCGACTCCGTCCCAGTGCAGGATCCAGGTGGGGGGATTTCCGGAAACCACCCCCGCCACCGCCCAGGCATCATGGAAACTGCTGCCGGCCATGCCCCGGACCCAGACGCCCGAACCCAGGCTGGTCTGGAGCTGCCAGGTCGCGCCCTCGTCGCCGGAAGCGTAAATATTCCCATCGCTTCCCCCCACCCAGACGTGGTAGGAGTCGGGCGAATACGCCGAATAAAGGTATTGGTGACTGCCCCCGATCAGGACGGTCTGCAGGGCCCAGGACGTCCCGTTGTAGTGAAAGATGGTGCCTTGGGCCGGAAACGTGTTGTAATTACCCACCGCCCAGACGTCCTCGCCTTCGGGGTAGACGAACATTCCCCGGAATTCCCCGGTATGAGAACTGAACACGGACGTCTGTAGCGTCCAGGCCGAGCCGTTGTAGTAAAATACCTTTCCCTGTCTGCTTTGCCCCGACGGCACCGCCCAGACTTCCCCGGTCTCGTTGCCTCCCACGCCCGTGATCGTGCCTTCTCCCAGAGCGGTGGAGAGTTCCCATTCCTGCCCCGGTGCCGTCACCGGCCCGGCGAGACTCAAAATCAGTATCGACGCCAGTATTTTACCCGACATCGCGCATCCTCCTTCGACTTCGGAACCGTTCGAGCGTTTTTCGGTCGTCCCCCGGCGGGCCCGGCTTGGTTTCCGCGGCCGTCCGCGCCTTCGCGCGTCACTCTCCCTCGGGGGCCTCGTGTTTCGAGGCCTGCTTGATCAGCCGGTTTTCCAGGGCGAAAAGCTTTTTCATATCCGACAGGGTCCGCGCCGGCGCCCCCAGCAGGATCTGGTCCGAGGCGATCTTTTTCTTGGCCGCGACCCCGGTTTTTCCTCCCATGAACACCCGGTCGCCGACCTCGGCGTGGTCGCCGATGCCGACCTGGCCGCCGAAGGCGCAGTTGCGTCCGATCCTGGTGCTGCCGGCGATGCCGACCTGGGCGGCCATCACCGTGTTCTCCCCGATATCGTCGTTGTGGGCGATCTGGACCAGGTTGTCGAGCTTCACCCCCCGGCGGATGACGGTTTCGCCGAAGGTGGCCCGGTCGATGGTGGTGTTGGCGCCGATTTCGACGTCGTCCTCGATCACCACGCGCCCGATCTGGGGGATTTTGACCTGTTTGCCCCTCTCGTCGGGGGTGAAGCCGAAGCCGTCGCTCCCGATGACCGCCCCGGCGTGGATGATGCAGCGGTCACCGATCACGATGTTTTCGTTGACGGTCACGCGGGGGTAGATCCGGCAGTCGTTACCGACCTGGGAGCCTTGCCCGATGAAAGCGCCGGCCTGGATCACGGAGCGGGCCCCGACCACCGCCCCGGCTTCGATGACCGCCTGGGCCTGCACGGTCACGTTTTCTCCCAGGATGGCGGTGGCGTCCACGGTGGCCTGAGGCGAAACCCCGGGTTCGAACTGGCGCGGAGGGTGCAGAATCTGGGCCGCCCGGGCATAGGCCAGGCGGGGGTTGGCCACCCGCAAGACGGGTTTCTTGCCGGGCTCCGTATCCGCTCCGGCGATGATCGCCGCCGCCGGCGATTCCAGGGCGGCGGCCAGGAAACGTCGTTTCTCCACCCAGACCACGGTTTCTTCGCGGGCGTTTTCCAGGTCGGCGACGGCGCTGACCTGGATATCGGGGTTGCCGGCGAGTTCGGCGCCGAGTTTTTCGGCGAGTTCGGCTACGGTGAGTTTCATAAGCGTATCTATACTCCGGGGTTGGTCTCTCTTTAAAAAATTTTACAAGAACCGCCGCCGCGGTCAAGGTGATTGTGGGCCGGCGGGTTCTCCTGGGTCTTGACGGAGCGCTCGTATTTGGGCCGGGAAGGATAAATTTCCTGGGCGCCGGAGCCTTCCCGCGGGAAAATACGGGCGGGTTCCGCGGTGAAGACGAAAAACAGTTTTGTCCATGAACCTCTGAGGCCGGTCACCGCCGGTTGCGATCCGCTGCCGATGGCGCAGGGCGCCCCGGGTCTGCCCCGGAAATTCGTACGCGGCGGCCGGACGGTGACCGTCGTCGGCGTGCTGCGTTCCTGGCGGGAAACCGGCGGCTGTCGCCACGGCAGCGGCGAGCGGTACGTCCGCAAGCATTGGTTCGAGATCGGTACCGCCGACGGGCAGATCATGAAGATCTATTTCGACCGCGCCCCGCGGGGGAAACGCTCTCTTCCCCGCTGGTGGCTGGTCGGCGTCCGTTCGGCTGCCGGGCCGGATGAGCCCCGGGGGGAAAAGACCGGGGACGTTCCGGGGTCGAATCCGGCTGCTCCTTGAATCCCCGCCGCCGGGAAAGCCGGTTTCGTCAAGGCGCCAGGGGCAGCAGCACCGCCGCTTCCGCCCCGCCGCCTTCCCGGTTGCGGATCTCCATGCGGCCCCGCAGCCGTTTCAGGTAGAAAGCGGCGATGCCCAACCCGTAGCCGCTGCCTTCTTCGCCCTCGGTTCCGGGAAGGGAATCCTCGCGCTCCGGCGGCCCGGTCCCGCGGAAAAAGTGGGGCGGGAAGCCCGGCCCCCGATCCTGAATCTCGATGCGGGCGAACCCGTGTTCCCGGGTCGCCCGGATCTCGATCCGTCCGCCCCGGGGGGAAAATTTGATGGCGTTGGTCAGCAGGTTGCCGAGGACGGAGTTGCAGATCAGGGGTAGGTTGGTGTTGACGGCGAGGTCCGTCTCGCCTTGCCAGGCCAGGTCGAGGTCCTTCTGGCGGAGGCGGTGGCAGAAAACCTCGGCCAGGCGCTCGCGGATCCTGTCCAGGGGCACGGGCTCGACCGTCCGGATGAAGGGCGTCTCCTCATGGGCGTCTTCCACCCCGACGATGATCTCGTTGATCCGGGTTGCCATCAAGGAAATCGCTTTCAGGTCGCCGTCCCGGGTCTCGCCGCTTTCCCGGGCGATCTGGGTCCTGGAGACGATGGCGCTCAAGGGATTGCGGATGTCGTGGAAGATGACGGCGTTGAGGCGCCGCCGGGTTTCCAATTCGCGGCGCAGGCTGCGGGCCTGCCGGGCCAGGGCATGGATCAGTTTCTGGTGCTGCAACCAGACCCCCACTCCGGTCAGGCTGATGACCGTCGTCGCCACGGAGATGTTGACGATCCGGGTGACGACCGGTCCGGAAATTTCGGGAGCGCAGAATAGATTGAGCCCGCAGAGAAGCAAAATGAAAGCGACGGCGGCCAGGTTGAGGGCCAGATCGCCCAGGAGCACCCCGTAGAGGACCAGGAGGGGGAGAAAGACGTAGGCGGGGTTGGAGGTCATCTCCGGCAGGGGGCGCAGTTCTTGAAAGGTCGCCTCCAGGAGGATGGCCAGCCCTGCCCAGAGCAGGGGGCGGCACCAGGCGGGGTTGAGGACCACCAGTACCTGGATCAGGATCAGGCAGAGGGCCGCCCCGGCCCCCGAGAGCGGGACGGTGCCGGAGGCGAGGGCGTCTCGTCCGACGATGAGGACGATCGCGGCCGTGGTTACGGAGAGGACGAACCGGAAGGAACGGAGGCGCAGGCGGTTGCGCCAGGACTCCGGCTCGGGCGTCGGTTTCGGGGGCCATGGGTGCCATACGGTGGAGGAGTCGCTCGGAGAGATTTCGGTCGGTTCTCCTTGCATCGGCCGCCTTTCTTCGCGGATACGGAATCCTTCCCCGGCCTGCCTTCGGCGAGCAAGGGCCTTCCCTCGCTTTTCCCCGGCGCCGCGGCTGTTCCGGCGGAGGCCGTCAAGCCGGGTTGAGGATCAATTGACGAACTTGAGCAGCCGGTCCGAGTCGGCCGAGAGCTGTCCCTGGGTCAGGTTGAAGGCATCCATGAAAGCGCCGAAGTTGGCCTTGTCGTACGTCCCCGGGTAATAGCCCTCGATGAGCAGATCCCCGTCCTTGTCGATATAGTAGCGCGCCGCCGCCGCTCCCAGGTTGAGGGCGTTGACGAATTCCAGGAACTCGGCTTGGTGGGTTTTGGAGAACTCGTTGCCGGTAAAATAGGCGGTGAGCAGCATCCCTCCCCGGTAGTCCCTGAGGGTGAAGTTCAGATAGACGTTATGCTGGGCTTCGAGTTTGTCTTCGTCGATCGTGATCTTGTACCCCAGAAATTCCAGGTGTTTGCCGATCTCTTCGGCTTGAGCCGGGGGCGCCGCCGTAGCCGCTCTCATGGTGCCCAGCGCCGCGATTCCGACCATGACCCATACCGGTATCCTCATTCTCGTTCCTCCCGACAGGTTCGTCGCCGGTTCGCCCGGCGTTAAATTCGGCTTCCCCGCTCTCTACCCTTGGGCGCGAAAGCTACTAACAATCATTATAGCTCTCTTCCCGGTTTCGATCAGCCCTTTTTTCCCAAACGGGGTACTGCAGTGGTGTGTGCCCGGCGCTTCCGCCCCCCTCTCCACCCGTCCAAACGGAGATGGGAATCATTACCGCTTGCCCCGGAAATGGTTTTGACAATGTGGTCCGGAAATGTTAAGTAACCGATAAGGGAGTTTGCCAAGGTCGGCCTCTAGGGCGCCGGAACGCTTTTTGGAAACTTTCTTTTCCGTATCCGAAAATACTAACGGGGGAAGAGAACGATGAAACAACCATGGTTGTCGGGAATCGTCATCGCTGTGATCTGCAACGTATTCGCAGCGGCCCCGCCGGCGTCGGGGGGTGTTCCGGTCCGCCGCGCCCCCGGCGATGAATATTGGCATGCGTTGGGGGAGAACCAGGACCTCAATGGGATTATCTATTCCATCGTAGGGGATGGGTCCGGAGCGATTTACGCGGCCGGAAGTTTCACGCAGGTGGGAGCAGTAGCCGCCAATCGCGTGGCTCGGTGGGACGGGAGTTCCTGGTCGGCGCTGGGTTCGGGAGCAACCGGCGTCGTCTATACCCTGGCCTGGGACGGAGCCGGGAATCTCTATGCCGGCGGCGAATTCTGGTCCGCGGGCGGCGTGGCCGATACCAGGGGCGTGGCCAAGTGGGACGGGAGTTCCTGGTCGTCGCTGGGTTCGGGGCTGGATGGAGGAGGAACGGTGTTGGCCTTGGTCGAGGATGGAGCGGGGAATCTCTACGCCGGAGGAGCATTTACAACCATCGGGGGCGTGGAGGTGAACAACGTGGCCAGATGGGACGGGAGTTCCTGGTCGGCGCTGAGCACGGGTCTGTGGGATTGGGACGCGGTGCGGGCCTTGGCGCTGGACGATGCCGGCAACCTCTACGCAGGGGGACAGAATTATATTTCCGGGAACGTGTCCAAATGGGATGGAAGTTCCTGGACGAATCTGGGAGGAGGCGGCGAGGCTTCCCTTTTGTATGCCGGCGGCTCGACGTTGTATTCCGGCGGTTTTTATTTCGACCAGGGCGGAATCACCCGTTGGGATGGGAGTTCCTGGTCGGAGCTGGGGACGGGCTTGGGCGGCGGCGACTTTGAATACGTGCCTCCGGGAGTATACGGCTTGTCTCTGGACGGATCCGGGAACCTCTATGTCGGGGGGAATTTCACCACGGCCGGGGGCTCTGCGGCCGGCTATATCGCGCGATGGAACGGGTCGTCGTGGTCGCTTCTGGGATCGGGATTGGACTACAACGTTTATTCCTTGTATTACGATGAGTCCGGGAACCTCTACGCGGGGGGGCAATTCACCGAAGCGGGAGGTCAGCCGGCGTATTATATCGCCCGCTGGTACGACCCCGGTCCCACCCCGACTCCGGTTACCCCCACTCCGGTCGCGGCGGCTTCCCCCACGCCCATCCCAGCCTCGCCCACGCCTCGGCCCACCGCCACCGCCGTGGCCGCCGAGATCGTCCACTACGTGGTCGACGCCGACGACTATAACGGCGACGGCATCTCCGACGCCGCTCTCTACTCCGACGGGACCTGGATCGTCGAAGGCATGGGCGACATCGACTACGGCACCGCCTCCGACATCCCCGCCCCCGGGGACTACGACGGCGACGGCACCGCCGATGCGGCCTATCTCCGGGGCAGCGTCTGGCACATCCGCAACATCACCGAGGCCCTGGCCTGGGGCGCCTGGGGCGACATCCCCGTCCCCGGCGACTATGACGGCGACGGCACCACCGACCCCTCGGTCTACTCCCCCGCCACCGGCTGGTGGC